>PLYV01000157.1 GCA_003151855.1 Limisphaerales bacterium
AAAAGCCGTTCGTCGCGTCAAAGCCCACGGTGCGGATGCCGAAAAAAGTTTCTTTTTGGTCAACCACTTTGCTGTCCACGGAAACGGTCGTGACGAGCTTGTAAAGTTTTGGCGATTCGGGCGACCAAAGAACGGGCGAGGAAACTTTCGACTCCAATTTCACCATGCGCTGGGCGGCGCCCTTCACTTTTTCCGACTCCGCAAATTTCTTTAGCGATTTGCCTTCCGGCGAAATGATTTCGCATTGCACCTGCACATTGGTGGCACTGGCTTGTTTGTTCAGCAGGCTGACCTCGACCTCGATTTCGGAATTGCCCTTCGGAATGTTGTTTTCAAATTCACTGTGCACAAACACCCCGTCCGGCGCGATGGCCACCGGCGCGGTCTTGTCCAGCCAGACGTGGCGGTAGATGCCCGCGCCCTCGTAAAACCAGCCCTCGAACTTNNCACGAGCCAGCCGTTGACCCAGACCGTCGCGTCGCGGAACACGCCGTCGAACGTCAGCCAGATGCGCTTGCCGGCATCTTCCGCCGGCAGATCAAACGCGCGGCGATACCAGCCGATGCTGTTCTTGGTGAAGCCGGGGCCGACGGGCTTGAAGCCGTGGCTGCCGTCGGAATTTTGATCAAACGGCAGTTCAATCGCCCAGTCGTGCGGCAGGTCAAGCGAGCGCCAGGAATTGTCGCCAAATTTTTCCGCCGCCGGCCCGCCGCTGGCACCGGCCTTGTCCAAACGCAACGCGCCCGGCCAGTCATCGCCAAGATGAAATTTCCAGCCGGCGTCGAGCGAAAGATGTTCGCGCGGGGAATCGGCGGCGCGGAGGTTGAGCGTGAAAACAACGGCGGCCAGCGCGAACAGCCGCAGGGTGGAAGTGGGTTTCATCCCGCTAATTTGGGCAACGACAGCAGTCGAGGCAATTAAATTTCCAAAAAATTTGGCAGGTTTGGCAAGCCGGATGGAAATTTATTTCCAGTGGTTCCAGTCCACGTCGGGGAAAAGATTGTCGCGCACCTCGACTTCGCGGAGCCATTTCTCGTCCACGCACGCCAGCGTCAACTGCTCGTGCAGCGCCAGAAACCGGAGCAGATGATCCTTCACGCGGCGGCGGGCGTATTCCGGACTCGTGCCGGCGCGCAAGATGAACGGCCAGTCACTCGCCTGCGCCAGCAGCAGTTCGCGCGCGGCCTGCTGGAGCGCGCGGGCGGTCAGGCCGTGGGCGTTGGGAAATTTATTCGCCAGCTCGGTCATGCGTTCCTGCGCGATTTGCAGGTGCGGATAAATCCACTCGTTCGTCTCGTTGAGCCAGACGCGCCAATAGCCTTCCTCGCCCCAGCTCGAGGCGCCGGGCGTGGCGATCTGGTTGGTCGGGTGGCGCTGCAAATATTCGCCGGGCGTGATGAGGGAAATTTCCTTCTGTTCGTGGCACAATTTCCGCGCGAGAAAATCCAAAAACTCCGGCCCTTCATACCACCAGTGGCCAAACAGTTCCGCGTCATACGGCGCGACGATGATGGGCGGACGATCCAGCAACGGCGCGATCTGCCGCGCCTGTGCGACGCGTTCGTCGAGGAAATGCCGCGCGTGTTCACTCGCCGCCGCGAGCGCATGGTCGCGCTGATAGACCTGTTTCTCGCTCGTGCCAGTGATGCGGTAATATTTGATGCCGGTGAACCCGCGATTGTCGGGCGACGGCAAATGCGGCTTCACATAATCAAAATCCAGGTCGAACCCGATGTCGCGGTAGAAATCGCGGTAGCGCGGGTCGCCGGGATACCCCTCGTGTTTGCTCCAAACCTGCCGCGAGGAATCGAAGTCGCGCCCGAANNACGCGGCGACGCCGTTCGGCGTGAAGATTGGCGCGAACGTGCCGTAGCGCGGGCGCGGCCGGGCGTGCAGCACGCCGTGCGTGTCGAGGATGAACCAGCGGATGTTCGCCTCCTGCAAATATTTTTCCACGTCGCCGGCGTAGGCACATTCCGGCAGCCAGATGCCGCGCGGATCGCGTCCGAAGCAGCTTTTGTAGTGGTCGCGCGCCGTGAAAATTTGCCCGCGAATGCTCGGCGGATGGCCGGACATCAGCGGCAGCAATCCGTGCGTGGCGGCGGTGGTGATGATTTCGAGCAGTCCCTCGTCCTGAAACTGACGGAACGCGGAAATCAAATTGCCATCATAGTGCCGCCACGTTTCGCGCGCCTGGCAGAATTTGTGGTGATACATCCACGCGAGGTCGCGGAACTGGCGGTCCCAGTGCGTGCGATGGATTTCCTTTTCCGCCAGATCAATCAGCCCGTCGAGATGCTTCGCGTAACGGCTGACCAACAGCGGATCGAGCAGCATCGAGCACAGCGTCGGCGAAAGCGAGAGCGTGAAGCGCGCGGCCAGCGCGTCGCGCCGCCAGCCTTGCATGACTTGGATCAGCGGCAGGTAGGTTTCGGTGACGGCCTCGAACAGCCAGCTTTCTTCCAGGAACTTTTCGTGTTCCGGATGCCGCACAAACGGCAGGTGCGCGTGGAGGACGATGGAAAGATAACCGGGCATATCCCAAATAAAATTTACAGGTCGAGCTTGTCGGACAGCCATTCTGCAAGCGCCTTGGCCTTGATGAACACCACCACGCCGGCGACAAACGGCAGGGATTTCACGAGGCACGGAACCGCTTCCACCGGGACATTTTTGTGGTTGCAGATGACCCAATACAAACCTAAATCCACCAGTGCCCAGCCGATGAGCGCGGCGGCAACGAACCGGACGAGCATCAAGGCTCCGCGTTCGGGCGAATCCATAGAAAAAATCAAAGGTTGTCCGGCAACGGCGGCTGGAGCGACGGATCCTGCGGCGTCGCGCCAACGTCACCAAGATACTGCGTCTCGCGGATGAATTTCAATTCCGCCGCGCGTCCGTCCGTGCCGTCGGCGGAAACCGCCACGGCGGGCAAATCGTATTTTCCGTCCGGCAGCGAAAAGCGAAAACTGAACGTGCCGTCAGAACGCAATTTGATTTCGTGGCCGCCGAGCGTGACTTTCGCATCCGGTTCTGTCGCGCCGTAAATGATCAGCTCGGCATTGACGTTGAACCAGAAATTCTTTTCCGCCTCAACCTTTACGCCGCCGAACGGACTCGTCGGGCTAGAGGCGAGGCCGGGACTGGAAATGCCGAAGGCCGTCACTGGCGAAGTGGTGTCGCCCGCGTGCGCGAGGCGACGGCGGATGAGTTCGGTGATTTCGAGCGAGCCCATCCAAATGCGGCGCGTCTCGTCGATGCTGATGATCTTGGCGAGCGCCTTTTCCTGATCCGGCGTCCACTGGCGCGCCGGACCGGGCGCGATGACGGGCGAATGAATCGAATGCGCAAAGCGCGGCAGGTCAGGATGACCGGTGCGGCGCAGTTCCTCAATGGCCTGCGCGAGCGGAATGTTATCGCGCACGGCGTCCTCGATGATTTGCATCAAACGCGCGAAGGGAAATTCAAACGGGATGGTCGCAAACTCGGCGGCGTCTTCTTTGGCGGCGGCGTCCGGCGGCGTGATGGTGCCGCTGGAGACGGCGACGCGCAGCCATTTGCCGAGCGCGGAATAATAGCCGAGTTCGGCGGCATAGGAATGGCCGGCGCGCTCGACGTGCGCGAACCAGTGGCGCGAATCGGGATGGACGTGGATTTCGTAGGTGGGATGGCCCTCGATCTTGCCGGCGAAAATGCGGAGGATGAGATGGCCGTCGGTGGACTCGGTGTTCAGCGCGCTCTGCTGCTCGCGCGTTAAATCCCAGTGCGCATAAAGCCAGTGGGGGTCGCGCGCGGTGAGGAAAAGTTTCTTGGTGCCGTAGCTTTCGGGCAGTTCGCCGCCGGAAAATTTTTGCTCAGGCGGGATCGCGCCGAGGGAATATTTTTCGCCGGGGCCGCTGGCTGAGCCGACGGACGGCGCATCGCCCTCAAGCAAAATCGGCGGCACTTCGAGCGACTCCTCCTTTTTGCCGCGCGTGTAGCTGCGGCGGACGACGGTGGGTGCCTCCACCTCAATCTTCGCCGGGGCGGCGGGTGATTTTTTGGCGGCGGCCTTCGGCTGGAGCATTTTCTTCACGGAATCCACCGCGACATCCAGCAGCGGTCGGCGCGCGACGCGTGCCGATTTTTCAGTAGTGGAGCTTTTGACCGGCGGTGGCAGCGGCGCTGCATCAGTTTTGCTGGTGCTGCGGTTTTTTGTGGCGCTGGCTTTTGAGGGTTCCGGCACGGGCGCTGATTTTTTTTTCATGAATGCGGTTCCTTGTTTGACGGCCAATTCATCAACCAACCACAGATTAGGCAGGCAGGCGGCGGGACGCAACGGTAATTTCAAGGCTGGCGCGGAAATCTTGGGCTTGCGGACGACGGCGTGGCAATTATGATGGGTGGTGCGCTTTGCGTCGCCCATGCACTTTTCCAAAAGCCAGCCCGCGCCAATCCCCACGGTTTTCGTGGTGGATGACGAGGCCCTGTTGCTGGAGCTGGCGGAAACCATCCTGGTGCCGATTCCCTGCAACGTCCGCACTTTCACCGATCCGGAAAAGGCGCTGAAGGAATTCCCCGCCGCCAGGCCGGCGGTGGTCATCACCGACTACGCGATGGGGCGCATGAGCGGCATGGATCTGATCCGGGAATGTCGCCGGCTGAACCCGAAGCAAAAAACCATCCTCGTCAGCGGCACGGTGGACGGCGAGGTCTTCGCCGGCGCGGCGGTGAAGCCGGATGAATTTGTCGCCAAGCCCTACGACGTGAACAAGCTCGTGGACATGGTGCGCCGGATGATCGCCTGATTTTTCCGCCAAGGCGCGCGGAGAAAATCCTTTCTAAAGCCGGTCGCCGCTGGCAGTTTTTCCTTCCTATGAAAAAGAAAATCCTCATTGGCACCGGCCTCGCCCTGCTTGTCGTCATCGTCATCGCGGTCGTCGTGGTCGGATTTTTCCTCGGCAACATTGTGAAGGCCGGCATGGAAACGGTCGGCCCCAAGGTCACGCAGACCACGCTCACCATCGGCGCGATCCACGTCGGCATCCTCACCGGCTCCGGCGGCGTGGACAACCTTGTGCTCGGCAACCCGGACGAATACAAGGCCAAGTCGCCCACCGCCATCAACGTCGGCAAAGCCGCCGTCCGCCTCGTGCCCGGCTCGCTGCTGTCCGACAAGATTGTCATCAAATCCATCGAGTTGCGTTCGCCGGAAATCAGCTTTGACGGAAATCCGTTCGGCGCGAACAACCTTCAAAAAATCATGGGCAACGTGAACGCCTTCACCGGCGGCGCGCAGGCCAAAGCCGCCAACCCCAACACTCCTGCCACCCCGGCGGAAAAGAAGGCCGGCAAAAAACTGGAGGTGGACGACTTTCTCATCACCGGCGCGAAGGTGCACGCCAACGTCATTGGCATACCCGGCGTGGCCATCAAAGAAATCACCGTGCCGCTGCCCGACATCCATTTAACCGGCCTCGGCACTGGCCCGGACGGCATCACCGCCGGCGACCTGACGCAAAAAATCCTCGGCGAAATCACCGTCGCCACCGTCAGAGCCGTGGGCGATGCCGCCACCCAGCTCGGCAAGGATGCCACTGACGCCGCCACCGGCGCGGTGAGGGACGCCGGCAAAAATCTCGGTGACCGCGCGACCAAGCTCGGCAAAAGTTTCGGCGGTCTGCTCGGCAAATAACGCCGCCGGAAAGTTTCCGCCGCCGCGTTGAGCGATTTTCATTGCCAGCGCGGCGGTTTGATTTTAGTGTCGAATCAACCCAAGGCAATTTATGTATTTCGGCGTAGATTATTATCCGGAGCAATGGGTCTTCCCCTTTGCTGGCACCGCAGAAAACCCCGAGGCGCAATGGCAGCGCGACGCCGAGCTGATGGCCGCCGCCGGATTCAACATCGTCCGCATCGGCGAATTTTCCTGGGGCCTCTGCGAAGCCGAAGAGGGCAAATTCAACTTCGACTGGCTCAAGCGCGTCATGGATGTGCTGGGCGAAAAAGGCATCCAGGTCATCCTCGGCACGCCCACCGCCGCGCCGCCGGCCTGGCTCACGCAAAAGCATCCGGAAATTTTGCCGGTGGACGAACACGGCCTCATCAAGCACGCCGGCACCCGCCGCGCCGTCTGCATCAACAGCGAGATTTACTGGAACTACTCCAAGCGCATCGTCGAGGAGATGGCCCGCGCGCTCGGCCACCATCCGCAGCTCGTCGCGTGGCAGATTGACAACAGCCTTGGCGGGCATTTCACCGAATCTTCCTTCAACGAGGACGCCCGCCGCGACTGGCACCTGTGGCTCGAGGCAAAATACGAGACCATCGAGAAACTGAACCAGCGCCTCGGCCTCCGGCATTGGGGACAGACCGTCACCACGTGGAACCAGGTGCCCATGCCGATGACCGCGCCGACCATCCACAACCCCGCGCTCGTCCTGAATTGGAACCGTTTTTGCAGCGACACCATCGTGCAATTCGTCAAGATGCAGGCCGAGGTGCTGCGCGAAATCACGCCCGACCGGCCGGTGACGACGAACCTCCGCGCGCTGCGGCATCGCTTCGACCATTTTGACCTGGCCGAGCAACTGGACTTTGTCTCCATCGAAAGCACGGCGGCGATCAAGGCCAAGCCGTCCGAAATCGCCTGCGAAATTGACATGCTCCGCTCGCTCAAGAAATCCGGCATCCGCACGCCCGATGGCGACAGCGGCTTCTGGGTCATGGAGCAAAAGGCCGGCAATGTGAACTGGCAGGAGGTCAATTCCCTCGTGCGCCCCGGCGTGCTGCGGATGTTCACCTACCAGCTCATCTCCCGCGGCGCGGACGCCATTTTGTTTTTCCGCTGGCGCCAGCCGCGCATCGGCACCGAGCAGTTCAACGGCGCCGTGCTGCCGCACAACCTCGAAACCGGCAGTCGCCGCGTGTTCGATGAAATCGCCCACATCGGCGAGGAACTCAAGGTGCTCGCCCCGGCGCTCAAGGACACGAAGGTTTCCGCCGAGGTCTGCATCCTCTACTCGCACGACAACGAATGGCTGCTGTCGCAGCCGAACCAGCCGAGCAAACATTTCAACCTGCGCGAGCACATCCAGCTCATCTACAATGCGCTCCACGACCGCAACATCCTCGTGGACTTCGCGCGGCCCAACGAGGATTTGTCGAAATACAAAATCGTCTTCGCGCCGTCGCTGCATTTGCTTTCCGGCAACGAGGCGGACCGGCTGAAACTGTTCGTCCAGAACGGCGGCACGCTCATCAGCACGTTCAACACCGGCCTGGTGGACGAGCACAACATCGCGCCGGACTCCGGCTTCCCGCATGACCTGACGGATTTGTTCGGCCTCGAAGTTCAGGAATTCGACATGCTGCCGCCGACCGAGGACAACCTGCTCACGTTCAAGGGCGCGTTCCAGACCAGCCATATGCACCCGGCGCGCATCTGGTGCGATCTCATCCAGCCCAAGGGCTGCCAGATCCTCGCGACCTTTGGCAAAGATTTTTACGCCGGCAGACCCGCCATCACGCTGAACACCTTCGGCCTGGGCAAGGCCATTTACATCGGCACCCAAAGCCACCAGCATTTCTATCAGGACCTCGTCGCGTGGCTGCGCCAGATGAGCGGCCTGTTTCCGCTGTTGAAGGTGCCGGAAAACATCGAGGTCTCCATGCGCGAAAAGGAAGGCTCTCGCGTTTATTTTCTGCTCAACCACCAGAACTCCCCGGTGCGCGTGCAGTTCTACAAGCCGATGCACGACTTCCTCACCGGCCAGAACATCGTCAGCAACTACGACCTCCCGCCGCACGGCGTGCTGGTCATTGACGAGCATCCCGACGTGAAATCCGCTGGCTAAAGCGCGCCGTTTTCGGTTTCCTCTGCGCGGTGATTTTTCTGGAATACACTTTTGGCGCGCTCGCGGCGTTGAGCTGCGCCATCCTGTTTTGGCAATGGCTGGCCGCGCGGCAATTTCCGCTGCACCAAAAAAACGCCGGCCCAGATTTTGCGCCGGCGGTTTCCATCCTCAAGCCGATCAAGGGCGGCGACGCCACCACGCGCGAATCACTGCAAAGCTGGCTCCGGCAAAATTACGCCGGGCCGGTGGAAATCCTCTTCGGCATCGCGGATGAAAATGATCCGGCGGTGGCCATCGTCCGCGCGCTCCTGGCTGAAAATCCCGCCGCCCACGCCCGGCTCGTCATCTGCCAAAACCTCGCCGGCACCAACGCCAAATCCGCCAAGCTCGCGCAGCTGGAAAAACTCGCGCAACACGATTTGATTCTCACCTGCGACGCCGACGTGCGCGTGCCGCCGGATTTTCTCGCCAATTTTGTCCCGCCGCTGCGCGCTGAAAAAATTGCGCTGGTGAACTGCTTTTACCGCCTCGCCAATCCCACGACCACCGCGATGCGCTGGGAAGCCGTCGCCGTGAACGCCGATTTCTGGAGCCAGGTCCTGCAATCACAGACGCTGAAGCCGCTCGATTTCGCGCTCGGGGCCGCGCTGCTGGTGCGCCGCCGCGCGCTCGCGCAAATCGGCGGGTTTGCCGCCTTCGCCGACCATCTGGCCGACGATTATCAACTCGGCCAACGCATCGTCAAAAACGGCCACGGCATCGCGCTCTGCCCCGTCGTCGTGGAATGTTGGGGCGCGCCGATGAACTGGCGGCAGGTCTGGCAACATCAGCTCCGCTGGGCCCGCACCATCCGCGTTTGCCAGCCCCTGTCGTATTTCTTCAGCATTTTGGCCAACGCCTCGCTCTGGCCGCTGCTGTGGCTAGTCATTTCACTCGCCGCCGGCAAAACCTTCTGTGCGCCGCTGACGGCCATCGTTTTTCTGCTGGGGCGAATGCTCTTCGCGCAAAATTTGCAACGGCGGTTCACGCCGGGAGGCCAACTGGTTTCGCCCGCGTGGCTGGTGCCGGTGAAAGATTGGCTGGCGGCGGCCATCTGGCTAGCGGCGTTCGCCGGCAACACGGTGGAATGGCGCGGCACCAAGCTGAAGCTGCGCCGCGACGGGACCCTGGAAAAAATTGATTAAAGCCGCTTTCGTGCAAAGGCGCGACCTGAACCCGTTTTCAAATAGCGCTCGAAGTGTGAAGCCCGGTCACGATCGGTAAAAGCAATGGCAGTTTGGATGCGCCATGGGCGAAATTTTGCGGTGTGCGGAACATCTCCGGCATTATGTTTCTCCAGCCGTTTGTGCAAGTCATCCGTCAAACCAACATAGTGACTCTTCGGGTTCGCCTCGCTTTGAAGAATATAAACGTAGGAGAAGTTCATGGTTTTATGACAACGACCGCGATTAAAACCTGACTGGCTTGCTGAACCGCAACTCTTGGCTGAGTTGGACGCTGGCTTGCCAAGCCGTAGCTTCTGGCGGAGTTGGACGCCAGCCCGCCTACGCTGCGCTTCGGCGCGGCAGCCTTCGCTTTCACTTTGTTCAAGCGAAGGCTGGTGGGCACTGAGGGATTCGAACCCCCGACCTTCTCCGTGTAAAGGAGCAGCGCTAACCACTGCGCCAAGCGCCCGAACCGGAATGGTGCCAGCGAGTGGAATCGAACCACTGACCTCGGGCTTATGAGTCCCACGCTCTAACCAACTGAGCTACGCTGGCAACCGAAACGGCCTACCATTCTGCGGACATTTTGCCTTCTGTCAAACCGGGAATTTCATCCGCGACTTAACCCGGCGAAAGGAAGGCCTCCGGCGTTTTGGGAAATTGACCTCGCACGTCATATCCATCGCCGCAGCCCGCCGTTTGATTTTCAGCTTTTCACTGGTTTGCCCACACTGATGCCGTGCTTGAGGCAATACGCGCCGTTATCCACGTATTTCTGCGCCCACCATTTCAGGCCGGCGCGTTCTTCCTTGGTCAGCTTGCGCACCACTTTCGCGGGCGCGCCCAGCACGAGCGAGCCGGGCGGGATCTTCGTCCCCTGCGTCACCAGCGCCTTCGCGCCGATGATGGATTGTCTGCCGATGACTGCGCCGTCGAGAATCACCGCGCCCATGCGCACGAGCGTTTCGTCGCCAACTTTGCACGCGTGGACAATCGCGCTGTGACCGACCGTCACCCAGTTGCCGAGGATGCACGGAAAATCGTCCGCAAGATGCAGCACGGCGTTGTCCTGGATGTTCGTGTGATGGCCGACGACGATGCGATTGATGTCGCCGCGCAGCACGGCGCCATACCACACGCTCGAATGCGCGCCGAGCGTCACATCGCCAATGACGACGGCGGTTTTGGCGATATAAACGCCCTTGCTGAGCTTCGGGGTTTGGCGGAGAAATTTGTCGAGTTGCCTGGCCAGTTTGTTCACGCCGCCAATTTAGCACGAAGCTGTGGCGGCACAATTTGAAAGACGGGCTGGCGCGCGCCGGTTGCCGCCGGAAATTTGATTTTTTCCCAGACGCCGCCTGTGCTAAAGTTGCTTTGTGGTATGACGAAAGAATCTGTCAATCGTCCCGCGCTGGCGCGCCGAAAGTTTCCCCGAACGTTCAAAGATTTGACGCCGGCGAAGCATTTCAACCCGCGCACTTTTTTTCAGGAACTCATCTGGAAAGGCTGGTTCACGCGGCGCGAGGGCGAGCAGCGCCGTCCGGTTTTTCCCAAGCTCAAACACGGCCAGGTCGCCATCACCTGGATCGGCCATGCGTCGTTTCTCATCCAGTTTTCCGACTTGAACGTGCTGGTGGATCCGAACTTTGCGAAATGGCTTTTCTTGATGAAGCGCCTCAAACGCGCCGGTTTAAAAATTCAAGACCTGCCGCCGATTGACCTCGTTCTCCTGACGCACGCGCACTTCGACCATTTTCACAAACCGACGTTGCGCAAGCTGGCGCATACAAAAATCGGCGTGATGCCGTGGGGCGTCGGCGACCTCGCCCGGAAACTCGGCTTCGCGCGCATCGTGGAACTGGACTGGTGGGAAAGTTTTTCGCACAAGGACTGGCAGGTGACGCTCACGCCGAGCGCGCACTGGGGCGCGCGGACGCTGCACGACCTGCATCGCGGCTACGGCGGATTTGTGCTGGAGCATCAGGGCCGGAAAATTTATCACGCGGGCGACAGCGCGTATTTTGACGGCTTCGCGGAGATCGGAAAAAAACTGTCACCGGAAATTGCGCTGCTGCCCATCGGCGCGTATTACCCGGAAAGTTTCCGCAAAGTCCACATGGGGCCGGACGAGGCGGTGAAGGCGTTCAAGGACCTGCACGCGAAAGTTTTTGTGCCGATGCACTTCGGGACGTTCAAGCTGTCGTTCGAGGCGATGGACGAACCGCCGCGCTGGCTGCGGGAAATCGCGGCGTCACAAAATCTGTTGAAGCGCCTGAAATTTCTCGAAGAAGGGATGCCGAGGGTGTTTTAACTTCCAAATTTTCCAGCGCACTTTAGCGAAGCGCCAGCGCATCACACTGCCGCGCGAGGGCAAAATCTTTTTCCGTCAGTCCGCCCGCATCATGCGTCGTGAGCGCGAGGGTGACCTTGTTCCAACGCACGTCAATGTCGGGATGATGCTGCGCCTGTTCGGCCAGTTCGGCGACGGCGTTGGTGAAATCCATCGCGGCGGGAAAATCCTTGAATTGAAACGTCCGCGCAATCACGTCGCCGGTTTTTTCCCAGTCCGGCAAGGTGTCGAGCGCGAGAACAACGCGCGCGGCGTCGGATTTCTGGACGGGCGGCGCGGCAAATTTTTCCATGGACTTCATATTAACCTTCGCCGTCTCGCGCAACAGGCCGAAACTCGTGACGCCCGACCAAAGCCAAGAAACGACAAACAAAATCAGACCTGTTTCACCAATCCAGCTGACGGGATGCGGCTTCACGTCGCCGCTGATCTGGCCGTAATATTGCATGAGCACTTTAAAAAACCAGACGAGAATCAGGCCGCAGCCCACCGAGGATAGGATGATCTGGCCGATGCCCGCAATCCAGCGTTTGCCCATGAGCGAGCCAAGTCCGGGCGTGACGAATTGATTGGTGGCTGCGCAGGTTATGGCGCGGGCGCGGGTCAACGGGCGGTCTGACAAAAAAGTCATTGGACGGCTATTTGAACTGGGCTTTGACTTCCGGCTTGTTCAAGACGACCAGCGCCCAGATGCCCAAAGGCAGACCTAGAAAACAGCAGGGCGTCAGGCAAGGCACTACCGCAAGCAGGGCGGCAGTGAAGGCAAAATTGTAACTCCGCAACGATTGCATTTTCATCGCGCCAACCAGAATCACGATTGAAACCGCGAGTCCAAAAATATTTTCCAGAATGCCAATCGGACCGTAGAACAGATGAAGCAAATGCTGGATCTGCGGGTCGTTGAACTGCGGTATGCTGGCGTAGGATTGTTCAATGCTCGCGCGAAAAAATAACAATTTCACTAAACCCCATAGCGCGAGAACCATATTAAGTATGGCGGTTACTTTGAGGCCAACGGCCGGGCCTTTCACCTGCTGCAAGACCGCATCACGTCCGCTGTTCCCGCCAGAATTAAAAGGCGGCGGCGCGATAATGCCGGGCGCATTCGCCGCGAACGCATCGGCGAATTCAGGAAATTTTTCCAGCGGACGGAATTCCGCGTCGCTCTCCGCCTTGACGAGCGACTGCGCGGAGAGCCGGCCCTCGGCAAGCCACTGCCGCACGTCGTTCGTTGTGACCGGGCCGTATTCCTTGCCGTCGCCGCCGATGATGATGTAGTTCGCCATAAATTTTTACCTGTCTGCTGTGTTTCTAGTGTATTGAAACCAACCTAGCAAGCCGGCAATCTCTTAATCTTAATCCTCAGCGTAATCTTAATCCGCCAGAGTCAGAATTACGATTACGACATTGGCCGCTCACGCATTCCGCACAAATAATTTCCCCGGCAACTGCCGCACCACGCGTTTCATCTCCAAACTTAAAAGCGTCACGCTCACCGCCGAACTCGGCAGGCCGCTCGCGCGGATGACTTCGTCCGTGGTCAGTTCGTCGTCCGTTTTCAGCGCGTCAAAAACTTTCTGCTCGTTCGCGGAAAGTTCGAGCGCGGGCAAAACGCCGGTTTCATTCGGCGCCGCCGGCCGGTTGCTCGTCGGAAACAGATACTCGAACTCGCTTAAAACATCCTCCGCGCCTTCGCACAGTTTCGCGCCTTTTTTGATCAACTCGTGGCAGCCTTTGCTGCGCGGCGAATCAATCCGTCCCGGCACGGCGAAAATCTGCCGGCCATATTCCGTCGCAAAATTCGCCGTGATGAGCGCGCCGCTGGAAAGGTTCGCCTCCACGACGATGGTGCCGAGGGTCATGCCCGCGACGATGCGGTTGCGGATGGGAAAACTCTGTTTGTCCGCCGGACGGTTGAACGGAAATTGCGTGATGACCGCGCCGTTCGCCGCGATGCGCTCGAACAATTCCGCGTTCTCCGTCGGGAAAATTATATTAATGCCCGTGCCCAGCACTGCGACCGTGCGGCCTTTCGCGCTCAACGCGCCCTGATGCGCCGCCGTGTCAATGCCGCGCGCGCCACCGCTCACCACCGTCACGCCGACATAGGCGAGCTGATACGCCAGCTTGCGCGCGGTTTCGATGCCGTAATGCGTCGTCTGCCGCGAGCCGACCATCGCCACGGCATTTTTGTCCTTCGCGGTCAATTCGCCTTTGACGTAAAGCACGAGCGGCGGATCGTAAATTTCGCGGAGCGACGCGGGGTAATTTTCATCGGACTGGATCAAAATATGGCAGCCGAAATCGGAAATACGTTTCAATTCACCCGCGAGGTCAATGAATTTTTCCCAGCCGAAAATTTTTTCAGCGGTGTCGTCGCCGATGTTGCGGACGCGGAGCAGTTCGTGTTTGGAGGCGGCAAGAATTTTGGGTGCCTCACCGAAATGTTCGATGAGCGAGCGGGCGCGCACCGGCCCGACGCCTTCAATAAGGTTCAAAGCGATGAGTGCTTCGCGGGAATCCATGCGCGGATTAAAAGGTTTCAAGCGTGCGGTTTCAAGTTTCAAGTGCGGCAAACTGAAAACTTGAAACTTGGAACTTGAAGCTTGAAACTGAATGCGTGCCCGAATCCAGCCTGCTGGCCCTCATCCCGGCTTACAACGAAGAAGCGCGCATCGAACCGGTGCTGCGNNGCTGGCTGGATTTTCCCGCGCCCATCGGCAAGGGCGGCGCGCTCATCGAGGGCCTCAAGCTCGCAGGTCACGCGGATTTGATCGGCTATGTGGACGCGGACGGTGCGACACCGCCACACGCGTTTTTGGATCTGGTGAAAAAAATCGGCGCGGCAGATTGCGTCATCGGTTCGCGCTGGTTGCCCGGTGCGGTCATTCATCAATCGCAGACGGGCAACCGCCAGTTCGCCAGCCGCGTTTTTCATTTCATCGTGCAGACTCTGTTCTGGCTGAACATCCGTGACACGCAATGCGGCGCGAAGGTGATGAAACGCGAAGTCGTGGAGAAAATTCATCCGGCGTTGCGCATCGC
>PLYV01000303.1 GCA_003151855.1 Limisphaerales bacterium
CGGCCTGCGCCTCGGCAAAAACGCCACCCGCCCCACCGCCCCAATAATGCAGCAGCACCAGGATCGGCGGGTTCGGCGGCAAATTGTCCGGCACATAGGCATACATGCTGACATTGGTGGGCACGCCGCTGGCCCCCCAGTTGGGAACCAATTGGAGCGAGGCGGCCTGCGTTGGCGACGTCATCAAAAATCCGAGGCAAACGGCGAGCAGGAAACACACCCGCATGAGTTTTGTATTCATGTAAAATTATAGCGTATTGGAATTGATGGCGCCTGTTTTAGAGAAAATTATTTCAGCAAACGGTAAATACTCGCACCAGATGGCTGGAACCATACCAGTGGATTGCCCGGTGCCGGAGAATTATTGCCAGCCGGAAAGTTGAAAGCCGGGCATTGGCAAAACGCTTCCGGTAGCTCTCATCGTTTACGGTCCGAGCTGTTATTTTCAGAATTCATTTCACAATCACCCTGTAGAAAACGCATGACGCTCCGTCGGACGGAGCGTGGCGGTTGAAACGCCAGCAAATTTTACAATCATCAATAAAATTGATGGTTTTGAGCGTGTTTTCCATGAAACAGTGCTGTCTTCGTTTAATTGTGTCGTTATCGGGTCTTTTGCGTGTGAACTAAAAAAACATTACCGGATGCAACGGGGGGCACCAATATGACGTTGGTCATACGGTAGGATTTGCGAACGCAAACCTCCGGTCGTTCCGCCGAATAAACACGGTCATACGCGCTCGCGCTGAAATTGGATTTCAGAACATCCGGTCGAAGTCACGGTTGTTTCTCGCGGGCTGCCACCAAGTCTTGGCCGGCGAGCGTTTAAGCTGAAGAAAACTCTTTGAACAGTTGCCACATAAAAAACTTATTGACGCGGCGGACAAAGCACGCACGAGACTCGCCTTTCCTATTCAACGAGCCGCACGCGATAAAATCGCTGGGCCGCCCCAGTGATGTCGATCGTATTAGTCACCGATCCTCCGGTCCCGGTCACTGGTGCCCCGATCGGATTCCAAAGGTTGCTCCCCAGTTGATCCGTGTATTCGACTTGATACTGTTGACTGTTCAGCGTCGGCACCGAGAAGATGAGCGAGTGATTCACCATCGACGCGTTCCCAAGCCGGGGCGGAGGAAACACGGTCACCGTGAAACTTCGGCTGGCGCTGAGACTGGGAACGCCGCTGTCAGTCACTGTCACAGTGATGGTATTGGTGCCGGGCGCTTGCGGCAACGTGGGGCGCCAGTTGAAAACACCGCTTTGGTTCACACTGGCACCGGCTGGCGCACCAGCACCGAGGCTAAACACCAGCGGGTCGCCATCCGAGGCGCTGGCGCTGACGGCAAAGTTCAGCAACATGCCCGCATAGACGTTGCGGTTGGAAATTACATCCAAAACCGGCGCCGGCACGCTCGCCGAGAAACTCAAGTTGTCCAC
Organism: Limisphaerales bacterium; assembly: GCA_003151855.1. GTDB lineage: Bacteria > Verrucomicrobiota > Verrucomicrobiia > Limisphaerales > UBA11358 > UBA11358. Next base: position 1,439 of record PLYV01000303.1, read on the forward strand.
TGCCAAACCCTGGGCCTTGCCCGTCGAATCCGGCATCCGCCACGCCAGCCACAACGCCGCGCCCGGCGGCCAGTTGGTGATGGTTTGATTCAACACGCTCAAGTTTGTTTGGTTCAGTGATGATGTGCCGTCCACCGCCACGCCGTTCACGTCGCCGGGCACGGTGGGGATGTTCACGTTCAGCGCCGGGATGAAAGCGGTGACATTGGTGGTGAACGTGTTCGTGCCGGTCAGGTCCACGAAATAGGAAAATTGCAGTGTCTTGGGCACGTTCGATTGCCGCCAGACTTCGCCGGTGAATTGCAGGTTCATTCGCGTGAGCGTGATGCCGCTGCCATTGATAAATCGCGTGCCGAACGCCGTGCCTTTCGTCGAACTGGTCGCCAGCAAACCCAGCGCGCGCTGGGAACTGTTCGGCAGGCCGAAACTGATCAGGCCGCCGGTGGTTTGGTCGCCATCGGTCGCGCCGAATTGGGCGGTGGCTACTGACGAGCCATACCAGCCCGCGAGCGACGAGATTCCGAGTCCGCCGGTGCCGCCGCTGGCGATCGCCGGGAATGCAAAATCGTAAGGATTGGCGAGCGAATAAATGACGCCGTTATTGGTGACGGGATTGTCGGCGTTCACCGAAACCGCTCCTGGATTCGGCAGGGTGTCAAAATATTGCGTATAGACCATCGCCGGCGTGGTGTAGGCGATGAACGACGGCGCGGGCGTGGCGGTGGCGTTGTTGCTCGCGCCGGGCGTGGCCGAGAAAAATTCCTGGCGACAAAAACTCTGGCCGTCCGGGGCCGAACCGTAGGAATCGTTCAAGTTGATGTCCTGGTAATCCAAATAATCGAGCACTTGCTGCTGGCCGTTCGCCGCGAGCCGGGTCAGCGCGACCGAACCGGTGCGGCTCGGCAGCGCGAAGTTCACGTGCCACTCATTCGTAACGGACAGGTTCGTGAGACTGTCGGCGAAAATCACTTTGAACTGCCGCGCGCCGATGGTGGCGTTCGTCGGGAACGGCCATTGCAGCAGGTTCGTGTAATTGTTCGCCAGATAAATTCCGTTCAGCGAAATGCTGTTGCTGCCGGGATTGAAAAGTTCAATCCACGGAACGCGCTGGCCGGCGCGGTTGGTGATGCCGTTCAAATTGTCGGCTTGAATTTCATTGATCCACAGCGATTGGAACGGCGTGAGCGATGCAGCCACACTGTTCGACGCGTCCGGCGTCTTGGTGAGGAACGTCGGCGCTGGCAGATTGGGATTCACGCTGGCGAAAACTCCGGAGCTGCTGCTGGAATTCGACAGCCGCAGCGTGAGCGGGCCACCGTTGGTGTTTTGCAGATACCAAAAACTCAACGTGTAAGTGGCGTTGTTGGTGAGCGCCGGCGACATGGTTTGCCAGATGGAACTGCCTTGCGAGGAACCGGCGGCGGTTGAAACCAGATGCAATGCGCTATTGCCCGCGTGTTTGATTACCGTGCCCAAAGTTGAATTGGTCAGATTCGATGAAACTGTCCACGGGCCGGGGAAACCGTTCTCAAAGTCACCATTGGTCAAAACGTTCACACCTGTTTCCGGCACGCTGCCGGCGACCAGCTTGAGGTCATCCATGTAAACGTCGCCGGCGGATTGCAAATAAATATAAAGCGTGGAACTGGTCGCCGTGCCGGTGGCGGTGACGTAGGTCCATTGCGGAACGGCGGGCGAGTTGGAAAGCACCGCTGTCCAGTTGCCCACGCGCCAGTTGTCCTGGTGCGGATCAATCAACTGCAGTGACGTGCCGGCGACGTTGGCATTCGTCGGCCACGGTAACTGGTTAGAATATTTCACTTTGGCCACGGGAGCGTTGCTGGCCATGTTTAACGTGAGCGTTTCGCCGCTTCCCTGCAATTTGCCTGTGAAAACATCAAACGGCGGATTCGTCGCGCCGTAAGCGGCGGCGAACGCGGCACCATTCACGGCCAGAACCAGATAATTCGTCGGCGCGAGGATTGAGCCGCTGGGAAATGTGTAGCCCAGGCCGTTGAATTGCCAGCCGGACAAGTCAAACGTGATGTTGGTGGAGTTGTTGTAAAGCTCGACAAATTCCGCGTTGGCAACGGCCGGCGCATACATGATTTCGTTGATGACAATCTGGCCGACCGGCGAGGCGTTGGTCGCGGAATAAACGACGCTGACGCTGTTGCTGTCGCCGGCAATGAACTGATGGTTCCGGTCCACGCCGGTGACGCTGAACCGGTTGGTGCCCGTGGCCAGCGGCACGGCGACCGACCAACCAGTCAGGCTGGTCCACGTCAGCGGATACGCCGCGCCGTTGATCCAGACTGTGGCCACGTTGACCGGTGCGGTGCCGGTGACATAGGCGATGTTATTGCTGACGGTCACGCTGGAGTTGACGGCAAAATTATTGGCGTTCACCGCCGCCAGTTGTGAAGCGATGCTGCTCTGCGCCTGCGACAGCCATGGCTCGATGTTGGACTTGGGATTTTCCGCGCTCAGGCCGTTGGCGGCGAACGCGTTGTATTTGGCTTCCATCAGCGGTCCGCTGTTGGCGACGTTTAGCGGCCCGTTCACCAGTTCACCCAACGCGCGCCAATACATGCGCAAGAACGTCGGATTGTTGTAAATGTTCGCCATGCCCTGGTCCGCGCCGTTGTATGTGAACAGATTCTGTCCCGGCCCCCACGAAAAACTGTTGCCGATGGAAATGTTGAAGTCAAACATCAGCAAAGAATATTTCGTGCCCAGTGTGCCAATGTAGCCGTAAAGGTTTTGTTCGTTCTGCGCGCCAAAGGAATCCCAGTTGCCCGCCGCGTGATTGGCCGCGAAGACGCGCATCCAGTTTTCCATGTCGGCGATGTTTTCCAAATTCGCGACAAAACTGGGCGAGCTGGGATTGCAGGCGGCGTCCACCAGCGAGAACACATTCGTGAAGTCATTCGCCGAATCCGGCGTGCGGCGGATCAGATAATTGTAGCGGTAGCGCGCGGCTTTTTTGACACCGCCCGCCGTCGTGTAGGGATTCAACGCGCACCAGGCATTATTGTTGAAAGAAATGTAGTCGCCCGACGGAGCCGGCCCGAATTCAAACCATGGCTGCATTTTGTAGAGAAAGCCGTCCGGGTCATTCGGAAAATGTTCCTTCACCACGTCGCCATCGGGCGTTTGCGCGTCTTCCATCAGCACGCCGCGGCGGTTGCCGTTGACATAGACGGCGACGTAACGGCGGTTGAGCCAGGGCACACCGACCGACCGCAGAAGACTGTTGGCAATTTGTTCCCGCTGCAGGCTGGCGTCGTCACCGGCCCCATTGCCCGGCTGGTGAATTTTATTGAACGAGGTTGCGCCCAGGAATTTGTCATCGTCGGCGAACTGCCATTTGTAGTGGCAGAGATTGCCGTTGGGATAATCAAAGCCTTGATGATATGGGCTGCCGGCGAACCGTCCCTGCATGTTGTAAATGACGCGATTGCCGCTGACCATCGTGCCGTCAATCATCTCGTTGCTCAAATCCGACAACGCGGACCAGCGGTTGATATTGGTCTGCGTCAGCCATAAATGACAAACGCTGAAGCTGCCGCCGGGATTGCCGTCGCCGAACATCACCACGCACTCGCGGTCTGGTTCGTTGTCGCTGGTGCGGATCGCCGGAAACCGCGACGCGGCGGAATTGCTGTCCGTCGCTGAAATGTAAAACGCCACGACCTGATTCGCCGCCTGGCCGGGAATGGTCGCGCTGAAAATCCCGTCGCCGGCAATCGCGTCGCCGCCCGTGCCGTCGTCTTTCATCAGCACGGATGTGTAGCTCGTGTTCGGGTCAATGCGGTAGTTCAACGTGAGATTTTGCACGCCGTTCGGATCATGCACCTGCGCCGTGACCACGGCATTCTGGCTGGCCGCCGGCACCGGCGGATTGTGCATGACGTTGTAAACCGCCGGGCCGGCGTTGGCAACGCGCCGGCTGTTCGGCATTCCCGGCGTGCCGAGATTGTTGGGCACCGGCAGCGGACCGGTGGCTTCCAGCCAGTTGCCGTTAAGCCGCATCAGCGCCTCCGGCCAGCCGTGCAGCCAGCGCGCCTTGAACCGCAGCGTCGCGGTCATGCCGTTGGTGAGTGAATTGGTGTTCAACGCCATTTCGCAGGAATTGACTCCCGTCCAGATGCGGTCGCTGCAACGGATATGCAGCGAATGGCCGCTGCTGTAGCCGGTGTTTTCCAGGCTGGACCGCACCATGTCGCCTTGAAGCGACCAGTTAGTCAGTCCCAAACCATTTTCAAACGTGCCGTTGGCAACGTAATTCGTGCCGTTGTAATCAACTTCGACATTGTCCACCAGACACTCGCCAACATCCAAAAGACCAATCTGCGCGTAATCTATCCATGAGTCATAGTTGGCGCCGTTGTCGAGCACGCCGGTGCATTCGATGTTCGTCCAGACGGATTTTTGCGAATCGTCGCTATCGGCCCAGTTCGCGGCGAGGCGGTTGTCGCCGTTGGGATCAATCAATTCCAAACTGCTGCCGCCGCCGCCGGACCATTCGCCCCAGCGTCCGCCGGTGCCGCAAGTCAGATCGTTCACTACGATATTGATGATGTTGGTAACGGTGACGCCGTTGGTGCCAGTGACCTTGTGTTCGGCCGGCATCGTCAGCGCCAGATACTCTCCGTTGTGCGAAAATTTGCCGTTGTAATTGCCGATACAATTTGCCGCGTTCAGGTTGGGATATTTCGCGAAAAGGTTGGCTACGTTTCTCCCCACCACCATGTATCCGTTGGTCGGAATCGTGATGGATGGAAAAGCAAAGGTCACGCCCCCCACAAGCTGCCAGCCCGACAGGTTGATCGCGTTGGTGCCGCGGTTGTAAAGCTCCACGTATTGGTCGTCGTCATTGCCGCTGATGGAATCATACATGAGTTCGTTGATTACCACGTCGCTGGTAAGAATCGGCGCGTTCGCCGCGCCGGGCGTCTTGGTTTGCAGCCGGTAGAAATCGTTCGCGCCGTCGGGCCAGCGGCCCATCGCTACGCCGTTTTGCTGCGTCGCAAATTGGACGGCGTCCAGAATGCGGCTGTGGTCGGGCTTGATGAAGAAAATGGATTCGCCCAGCGCATTCAGCGCAAAGTTCATGTTCGTCTGGCTGTAAAACACAAACCCGCGCGGCGGAATGATCGTGCCGGACGGAATGACAAATTTGTTCGTCGCGGCGTCGTCCGTCAAAATGCAGCCGGAAATGTCCACGCTGTTCGTGCTGTGATTGTATAGCTCGATGTAGTCGTAGTCCGGCGGATCGGTGTGCGCGAGAAATTCGTTGATGACAACGTTGCGCAGCGGGCTGGGCGTGAACGCATCCATCTGTCCCGGCGAACCGCCGGTCGTATCGCTGATGTCCCACGCGCGCGGGTCGCCTTCGCCATACGTTGGGTAGGCCAGCACAATCGAATGGCCCGTGCCGTCCGCCGCCACCGGCCACGGAGCAGCATTCGAGTAAGGCACGGTCAACAGCACCGCGCCCTGCTCGTCGAGCAGTTCGAGAGTTTCGGTTTTCTTCAAACTGCCGGTGTAGGGACCCATGACGTTCGTGACGCCATAAACACTTTGAATGTCCGCTGGCACGGCCGCCACGACGAGATAACCGCCGCCGGGAATTTTTGTGTTTGCCGGAAACGTGTAATTCATGTCCGCGCAGGTGATCTGATAGCCGCTGATGTCCTGGAACCACGGATTGGAATTGTAAATTTCCACGAACTCCAGATTTTTTCCATCCGTGCGCGGCGCGGGTTTATACATGATCTCCGAAAAGGCAATCGGCGTTGTGCGCGACGACGGCCCCATCGCGTCATGCGGGTTGATTGCCACGCCAACCACGCCATTGGTGAGGCTGGCAATGTCGCGGAACTGCGCGGTGGCTGTGTTGCTGGCGCTCCGGCTGCTCACGCAAAAGCCAAGATAAATTTGATTCGTCATCGAAATCGTCGCACTACCGAGTTGCGTCCAAACTTTGCCATCGTAACTGGCAAAGCCGTTGAATGTATTGCTGACGCGGTTAAGCCGCAGCCAGGTGTTCGGATAATTCGCGGGAAAATTTCCGCTGGTGCTCGCGGCATTGCCGGAAGGATCGCGCCATTCAAAAAACGAGCCGTTCATCGTAGGCGTGGTGAACGCGGCGGCGAACCGGCTGCTGGCCGTCAGGCTTTCGCGCGCCATCAAACCGGCTTTGGCAAAAATGTCGGACAAGGTCAGACCCGCCACGCGCACCGCCACGTCAAAATCGCCGGTGACGGGTTGATACGAGAAATTCCCCTGGTCCGAACTGCCGGCGAAATCCGTGCCGGCGGCGGTCACATTCACGCCGTTGCTGACGCCGGTGACGGTGGAACTGACCGCTGGATTGCCCAAATCCAACGGCGAATACGGTGATGCGGTGAACGTCCTGGTGGTGTTCGTGGCAATCGTGTTCGGCGTGGCCGCGCGGTCGCGGACGTGATTGACCACGACACAATAATTGCTGCCGTAGGTCATCGGCGCGGTCGTCAAGACCACGGTTTGATTGTCGGCATTCAGCGCCGCGCCCATCACCGCGAGGCCGTTGGTGAAAACATAATTCACCGTGTTCGTTGCGCTCGCCGCCTCGATCATTTTTGAATACGAAACCTGCACGTTGGTGAGGCCGACATTGACAATGTTCAAAATCGCCGGCGGATTGGTGTCGGCCCGCACCGTCAGAATGGATGGCGCGCTGGTGACGGAACCGGCCGTGTTGGAAACGACGCAGACAAAACTTTGGCCGCTCCAACTCATGCTCAAATTGCTCAAGACCAGAACGGACGAATTGGCGCCCGGCAGATTGGTGCCGCTTAACCGCCATTGGTAACTGAGTGGCGCGGGATTGGTCGCCAGCAGCGAAAGCGTGGCGGTTCCGGTTTCGAGCGCAGCTGGGTTGGTGGCCGGCTGAAGATAAATTCCCGGCATGTTCGTCAGGCCGGTGAAGGGAACGAGCAGCGTGCCAGCCGCACTGCCGGCGGCAAGCGGCAACTCAATGGTGCCGTCGGGCAACTGCCATTGCACCGTCAAATTATCACCGCCGCTGCCTTGTTGCATGAGGGCTTCGACGTAATAACGCTTTCCGCCCTGCAAATAAATGGGCGCGGATTGCTGGTCCGATTCGGTGCTGAAATTGCGCCACGAAGTCCAGCCTGAAACCGCAGCGATGGCTGTTTCGTTCGCCGGATTTTCATTGGTGCTCAAGAGCAAAAGCGAAGTGTCGTCGCTGGCGATCCAGAAAGTGTAGTTGCCATTCGTCGGCGGCACCACGAAGGCGCGCAGCCGCTGGCCGTAGTTATTGACACCATCGTTGACTTCCGTTTCAAAGCCGGGGAAAACCTGCGTGTAAGCTGGATCCGGGCTGTCCGGCCAGTTCGGATTGTAATCCGTGTTGGTCAGTTCCATCAGCGTATTGCCGAGGCTGGAATCAAGATTGCTCCAACGCTCGCGATAAACGCCAAAAATCTGCGGCGGCGGGTTGGTCAGGGTCAAATTTGTAAAAGTAGACGTGTTCAGCGCCGAGTTGTTGTGGGCCGTAACGGCCAGTCCGGCCATCACCGTGCCATTCATTGTAACCGTCTGGCTGCCGACCTGAATCCAGTTGGCACCGTCAGAGCTGTAAGAGCCGGTGAAGTTCGCGCCCGAGCGGACCAATTTCAGCCAGATCGGCGCAGTCACTCCGCCATCGTTATTAAAAGAATATGAGCCATAGGCCGCGCTTCGCCATTGAAAGCTGACTCCCTGCCCGGCCGTGGCGACGATGCTCACGTTCACCGAACCGGCGGTGCTGTCATTGCGGAACATGAGTCCGGCCTTGGCCCAGCCGGAATTCGGATCGCTGTTTTGCAGGCTGGTGACTTGCACAATCATGGTGCCGTCGCCGGCGAAATTGGTGCTGGCAAAATTGAACTGGTCGGCGGAGTTCCAAATATCCGAGCCGCCGCCGGTCACGGTCCAAGCCCCGCCCGAGTAACTGGCCGAACCAGCCAACCCCGGACTCCCGATGTCGGCATCCGACCACCCGGCGGGAAGCTGGGCGAGCGCGGAACCGCTGAGAAGAGCCGTCAGCGCGAAGACCAAGGCCCGCAAGCAGGGCGTAACGAAGAAACCGCGAAGCGAACTCCGCCGGAAAGAGATGTCTCGATACATATTTGTGTAAGTGGGGTCTGAATACTGTGTTATTCGGAATCGTATATTGCAAGAATACTTTCGCTGGCCAGGCACCGATTACCTGCCGCGGATCTTTCGTTGTAGTTCAAGGATCGGCTGGTTGTTCGGCTCCAGTTTCAGCGCCTCGTCCAGTTGCCGCAATGCCTCCGGTCCACGCCCGAGGTTCATCAGAACCGCGCCAGGCCAAGTTTCGTTTTGACCTGCGCGAGGTTGCCAACCAGACGATAATGCGGCTGCCAGAAAGGTGTGGCTGTCGGCGGTCGCTGCGCCTGCTTACGGCTGCCTGCTCGCTTCATGTTTCATTGTCCAATTTATCCAGCGGAAGGTATGGCGTGACAAAGCAAAACCGCCTGTGCTTTGGTCATATTTATGGATTTTACCCGGCTTTCAACAGAAGGGCCGCGAGGTTGCCCTCGCGGCCTTGATTAAATGTCAGTTCAATTGGCGTTACGGATTGCTCAATTTGAAGAACACCTGCGGAGCCGTCGGGTCGATGTTGATCGTCGCTGGCGAAACAGTCGAGTTCGTTGTCCACGGTCCCGCCAGATTCGTCGCTTCAAGCAACGTGCCGAAGGGGTAGGTTATTACCAGTTGCTGATTGCCGTTGCCATCGGCGTTGATTTGCGAGGTGAACGTCGGCTTTGAGTTGCCAATAATGGCAATCTGCGACTGGGGCAACGCGTAGTTGTAGATACGCACGTCATAGAGGCTGCCGGTGAAGTAATTACCATAGCTGCCGGTATCTCTTCCGCCGAGCATGATATGTTCAGGCGTGGCCAAGTTATAGGCCGCGTTGCCAGTCTCCTGAGCGGTCAGCTGACCATCTATATACAGGCTGCGGATGCCCGTCGAGACATCGTAAGTGCCGGCATAGTAGTGCCAATTGCCGTCATTACAGGCAATGGTTCTGCTGGCCATGTCGTCAGGCAAAGCCCAATCGCCGATATTCCCCAAGATGCACGTGTCACCCGAACCCGTGCCGCGCATGGTGAAAGCCGCAAATCCACGACTATCGCTTCCGTCGTTACGGACTTGCCAGCCTCGATTATTGGCATCGCCATTCTTAGACACAATCGGATTCCAAGTGTCCGGCCAACCCTTCGCCCAGAACGCGATGGTGAATTGGTTTTGGATGTTGCCATCGAATGTGTTAACCGCGTAACCAGCATCGCTGGTGGCCGTGTTGCTGATAACGATGCCAGCGCCTGCGAGGTGGAGCGACTGCGCGCCAGAGGGAGCGCCGGGCGGCACGTCACTCGTGAAGGAGTAACTACCGCCACCGACTGCGCCGCCGTCATATACGCCGGGCGCCACATAGTTCGCACTGTCGGCCAGACTGGCCGCGCCACTGACCCAGTGGCCCAGCAAGCTTGGTGACCGAGCCGCGACGGTGACAGACACGGTTTGGCTGTTGACCCAGATCGGGTGCAGCGCGTCGTCCGTATATCCCAACGCCCGGACAGCGCAATAGAACTTCGCGCCGGTATCGGCGGTCGTGAGCGGTCCGGCCGTCAGGCTGCTGGTGGTGGCACCGTCAATGGCATTCGTGACGCCGTTAAGAACTTTATACCATTGGTAAACCATGGTGCTGGTGGGCGCAGTAACCGTGTAGCCATAGGCGCTACAGACTGGATATTGGGAGTCGCTCGTGCCCGCCACCGAAAAGTGGGTCGAGCCGCCGTCCACACACGCAAGGCTGGCGGGCGCGGGCTGTTGCGTGATCGTGACATTATGGCAACGGAGGACGCTCGTGCCGACGTTGGTTCCGGTGCAGTTCGGGTAGTCGCCATTGGCGGGACCAGTTACGCTGCCAGATCCATCCATGACCGCGTAATACACGCCTTCCTGCTCGTTACCCCAATAGTGGGTCTGATGCCACACCTCCATGTAATAACGCTGGCCCGCCACCAGCGGAATACCGGACGCATAAGGCTTGGTGACGCCACCGTCCGGTGAGAATTCATCCGAGCGTTTTTGGCTGACCGAACTACCGCCATCGCTTCCGTTCCACTGCCAATTGCTCGACCAGTTTTGTTCTGCGGCAATGCGCCGTTTGTTGACCGGCGTGTTGTCTGTGCTCAAGAACAGGTCGCCGTCGTCGTGCGAGGTGAAGAAGAAGACATAATTGCCGTTGGTCGGCGGAACGAAATAACCTACTTGTTGAAGGATGCTGTAGCGACGGCCACCGGCGTCGGCACTGGGGTTGTCAAGCCCCGCCTCGAAACCGGGCCTCGCATAGGTAAACAAGTTGGTATTCCCATCAGTGCCGTTTTCATACGACGAATTGTGAATCCCGCCGACCCAACTAAACATAAAGACATCCATCCATTTCTTCTCCGAAACCCAGCCGGTTTCGAAGACCGCCTGTATCACCGTGAGGTTGCACACGGAACTGGTGATGGAGAGTCCGCCTTCCTCCGTGCTGGCAACGCAGTAGATTTGCGCGCCGTTATAGCTGGCGGAAATGAGCGTCAAAGCGGTATTTGTGCCGTTGAGCATCAAGCTGGTCAGGGGCGTGCCAGGGAAAGCGCCGCCGTTGGTGACGATGAACCACTGGTAATTGAACGCCATTTCCGCGTCGCTGGCGGCGATGGCGGAGAAGTTGGTGTTCAGGCCTTCATAAATGGTCACACTGGCCTGCGGTTGGAGGCTCCAGATGATGTTGGTGCCGGGCATGGTGAGCAGGGCAATGTTTTTGTTCGTCGCGTTTAGCAAGGACACCGCGCCGTTGGTGAAAGTCGAACTGTTGGTGTAGGTGTCAGTGCCCGAGTCATAAGTGGTGCTGTAGAGATCATTGGTCAAATCGTAGGTGACACCCAAGTCGCCGCCGCCGCCACCCTGGTGATGAACCGCCTCAATGTAATAGGCCTGGCCACCGACCAGATTGATGCCGTTCGGGTAGTTCGTGGTAACGCCGTCAACTGAGAATTGATCCGAGCGCTTATTGGCAGCCGAATTGCCGTAGCCGGTGCCGTTGGCACTCAGCCATTGATCCGGATTGCTCCAATCTTTTTCCTGAGCGATAAGCACTTTGTTGGTCGGATTGCTGTCGGTGCTCAAGAACAAATCCGAGTCATCGTCGGAGTTGATGAAAAAGACATAAGCGCCATCGGCCGGCGGAATGAAATAACCGCTCAACCGCTCGACGTAATTGACGGTGTCATTAAAGTTAACCAAGCCTATGTCTGCTGCGGAAACCATGTCCACCTGACCGGCAGCCGCCGTGTCTCCGATTTCAACCTGCTGGCGGGAGACGTTGGCAAACAGCTCGCGCTTGAGGCCGTTGGTGATAACAACAGCGCCGGGATTCACCGTGAGAGTGACCACCGCGCTAGTGACGGTGATGCTGCTGTAGTTGGTGTCCGCGACGCTGGCGATGGCATAGATTTCCTTGTTATTGTCGGCGGGCATGGTCAGGAACGTGTAATTCGGCCCCATCGGGTTGGTGCTGACGAGCTGGCCGCCCTTATACCAGGCATAGGCCATCGGGAAGCTGGCGTCGAGAGGGGCGTCGTTAGTCGCGGCAAAATGGAAGGAAGCCTCGGTGTATTCATACACGCTGGTGGTGCCGCTGATGGGTCTCACCACAATCGCGTTCGTCGGGGCGCGGGGCACAACCGTGAAAGTCGCACTGCCAACCCCATGGAGCGGGGTGGTATCCAAAACGGTCACCGGCAAGCTGGCCACCCCCATGGGTGCCGCAAGCGGAACCGTGAACGTATTCGTGAAAACATTGTCGGTGGAAAGCACCAGGTTCGCTGCGGCAGGCCCGCCAATCGCGCTCAAGTCCACCGTCGCGTTCGTAACCGTCCCACCACCTTCAACCGGAGTGGTGGTGGCGGTGACCGTGAAGGACTGCTGCCGCATGGCACTGACAGGATTGACCGTGACCGCAACCGCAGGCGCGCCAATCGGGTTAAGTTTGGCCACAAACGCAAATTCGCCAGAACTCAAGGTAACCGAGAGATCCGAATCGAGCGCAGCCGTGTCTTCGCCGTGGAACGCCGTGCCGCGCGTGTAGGAGGTGGCATTGTTTGTGGTGTTGTGTAATTCGAAATATTGAGGATTGACCGTGGGAGCCAACTCAAAGAAATAGGTGGTATTGGGAGTAAGTGTCCCAATCCCCGCACTTGACAAATCAAAGGTGAAGTAATTGCCCGTTCCAAGGTCACCACCATCACTAAGAGTCGGTCCGGAGTAGGTGGCCGTGGTCGTCACAATCGGCGTCAATGTCGTTCCGGAGATGGTTCCAAACCGAAAATTGAGCGAAGCACCGTTTGCGAAGTTCCCATAAGTCGTGCCACTGGTCAAAAGGATGTGCCGAGCCGTGACCGAACTGATGGTATATCCCAGAGGGTTTGAACCGGTGGTGAAGGTCTGCCCCTTGCTCGTCCGGTCATGGGCGATGTAGGTAAGAGCGTCCGTGTCGCCGTTGAGGACCATGGTTTCAGTGCCCTTGGCTACCGGACCGGGCAGATAATACTGGTCGTCAGCCCCGACGCTGGGTTGGTTGGTGGACGCGGTCATCGGGATTTGCGCGCGGAGCGAAGTGCTCGCTCCCAACGCCGCTATGCATAAGCAACGGGCGACCGTTCTAAACAATGGAGTTTTCATAGTTAGTTCTGAACCGAACTTTTTGGTTTGAGTATTTTGAGTTTTTTCACCACGCCATTCATCAGAGGCTTGAACCCTAATTAGTTCGTGCTGCCGAGCACGAGGGGTGCTAGACCGATTGGGAATGGATTAATGAATTCTAGCAAAAACCGGAAAGGTTAATATATGACATGTATCATATACACTCATTCCGCCTGCGGCGCTGGATTTCAGCGTCAGTATTCCTTGGCCTTTCGCGCACTTCCATGACCGCTCCGATTAACGAGCGGCAGTATTCATATTTTACGAAGAAGCGGCGCCGTTTACACCTTTCCAGAAGTTGCGCGCCGCCGCATTGCCAGTTCGTCCGCCATCTGGATGGTGAGCTTCTTGTTCAACTGGTAGGCGATCAGCAGCAGCGTGCAGACGCCAAACAGGATGGCAACCACGATGCCGCTGCACACGCGATAACCTTGCACGGCTTGCGCGGCATCAGGCAGCTTCGTGTCATAGTTGAACAAGCCAGCCATGATCCACAGGAAGGAAGCGGAGCCGAGCGCCAAGCCGGCTTTCAGGCCGAAACCGATGGTCGCAAAAACCATGCCGGTGAAGCGGTGGCCGGTTTTCCATTCGGAATAATCCGCCACGTCCGCGTAGATCGCCCAGATCAGCGGAATCGTCGGCGCGTAGGCAATCGCGATCAACGCCGTCAAACCAACCATGCCCCAGACATTCGTGGGTG
>PLYV01000189.1 GCA_003151855.1 Limisphaerales bacterium
GATTGGTGGAATACTCGCGGATGCGACCGCAGCCGGTGCAGGTCAGGTTGCAGGTGTGCAGCGGTTCAAGCTGGAGCACCATGGCGAATTTTGGCGTGCGCTTGAGCTTGTGCTTGATGATGTGGCCGGCGATTTTCGCCGACAGTGCGAAGGGGAAACGCATAATTTAATTGGCGGAGGCGATTTCGCTGGAAATAGATGGCGTCAAGGCCGGAGCCGGCGCGGGCGCATCATTTTTCATGATGCCCGGCAGCAGGAAAGTGGCCGGTGACACGCTCTGGCTGGCATTGATGCCGCTGCAGCCGATTCCAGCCAGCGACAACAACGTCGCCGCCAGCGTCAGCCGCAGGATTTTCCAGTTTAATCTCACTTGCCCATTGTAAGTTAGTCGGCCACGATGGCAACCGCTAATTCACTGCATCATGCCGCCCATACGCATCCATCTGCGCCTCATCCTGCTGCTGGCGGTGCTGTTTTCCGGCGGCCTGCTGGGCGCGGGCGAAACCAATTCAGTTTTTTACCTCCGTGCCGAGGCGGCCTTTCACCGCGCGGCGGAAAATTATTCAGGCGCAACTAATTTTCCCGCCGCCGCGCTGGAAATGGCCCGGGCCAGTTTTGATCTGGCCGAACTCGCGACCAACGAGACGCAGCGCGCGGAAACCTCCCGGCGCGGGATCGCTGCCTGCCGCGACTGGCTGGCGCGCGAGCCGAAGGCCGCCGCCGCGCATTATTATCTCGCCATGAACGTCGGCGAACTGGCCCAAGCCGAGGCCCCGTCGCTCGCCGCCTACAAAATGGTGCGCGAGGTCGAGCGCGAATTCACGGCGGCGGCGGAACTGGACGTGCGCTATGATTTCGCCGGCCCGGCGCGGAACCTTGGCGAACTTTATTTTCAGGCACCGTCCTGGCCGTTGAGCGTCGGCAGCAAAACCAAGGCCCGCGAATGGTTGGAACGCGCCGTCGCGCTGGCACCGGAATATCCGGAAAACCTGCTGTGCCTCGCCGAGGCGCAGTTGCAATGGCGTCAATTGGACGAGGCCGCGAAAACATTGCGCCGGCTCACCGCCAGCTGGTCCGCCGCCGCGACGAATTTCACCGGCGCGGCGCGCGAAAAGGATTGGCACGAATGGACGCTGCGCCGCGCCGCCGCCGCGCAGGAATACCGGCGGCGGGCTGGTGCGCCGTGAAATTTAAGTGGCGCACGGTTGAATGTATGCATTAAGCTTCCGTTCACATTCAGGCATAGTCATGGCTAAAAAACTCATCGCGGCATTGTCCGACTCCTCGCTCTTTCTGCGCGAGTGGCTGGCCAATCCGCAGCGCACCGGGTCGGTCGCGCCAAGTTCGCCCAAGCTGACTTCCGCCATGGCACGCTGGCTGCCGCGCGATTCGGACAGCTACGTCCTCGAACTCGGTCCCGGCACTGGTGCCGTCACCGACGCGCTGCTCAAGCGCGGTTTGCGCGAAGACCGGCTGGTAGCCATCGAGCACAATCCGGCGCTGGCCTGCCACCTCCGCAAACGTTTTCCGCGCGCCCACATCATCACCGGCGACGCATGGCAGCTGGATGAACTGCTCCGCGAACATTCGCCGGTCATCGGTTCCGTCGGGGCGGTGATCTCCAGCCTGCCGCTGCTGAATTTTCCCAAGGAAAAGGCCGACGCGCTCGCGCAAAAAATCCGCGCCATCCTGGAGCCGCGTGGGCGCTGGGTGCAATACAGCTATCACATCACGCAGGGCCGCTGCCGGGGCGGCGAAGATTTTCGTTTGCTGGCTTCCAAAATTGTCTGGCTCAATTTCCCGCCCGCCCGCGTCCACGTCTTTCAGAAATAAATTTTCCCGACGGTGTGCTGTCTTCGCTTGGTGGCCGTGTGATTGCACTTTAGAATTATTCTAAATCTTGACTTGCCGTGGGCCTGCGGTAGATTTTTCCACCATGAAGGCGCGCAGCCATCACCACGAAGAACAGCACCTGACCGAGCGGTTGGGCACGACCGGCTTGCGCCTGACGCCGCAGCGCCAGCAGGTCTATGACGTGCTGGTTTCGAAGCGCGACCATCCGACGGCGGAAGAAGTTTTCATTCGCGCGAAAAAAGCGATGCCGGAGATTTCCCACGCCACGGTCTATAACTGCCTCGATGCGCTCGTGAAAAGCGGCCTCGCCCGGCAGGTGCAACTGGAGCGCGGCGCGACGCGGTTCTGCCCGAACATGCACGAGCACGGCCATTTTCATTGCAGCGACTGCGGGATGATTTACGATGTGGATTTGCCGCACGAACTGCCGTGTGTGGCCGTCCCGCGCGGCTTCCGCGCCGACGGTTTTGACGTGACGATCCACGGCCTTTGCGCCGAGTGCGCGAAGCAGAAATAATTTTCCAAGATGAGCACCGCTACCGATACGATTGAGAGCCTGGTCAAGCAGGAATACAAATACGGCTTCGTCACCGACGTCGAATCCGAATCCACGCCGCCCGGTTTGAGCGAGGAGACCATCCGTCACATCTCCGCCAAGAAAAATGAGCCCGCGTGGCTGACCGACTGGCGCATCAAGGCCTTTCGTTACTGGCAGACGATGCCGGAGCCGACGTGGCAGTTCGTCAAGTATC
>PLYV01000149.1 GCA_003151855.1 Limisphaerales bacterium
TGGCGCGCGTAACCGTAAAACGGCATCACCACCGTGATGCGCTTGGCGCTCGCCCGCCGCAGCGCGTCCATCATGATGAACAGTTCCATCAGGTTGTGGTTCGTGGGCGGCGACGTGGGCTGGACGACGAAGACCTCCTCGCCGCGCACGTTCTCCTCGATTTTTATGAACGTCTCGCCGTCGGGAAACGGCTTGATGGTGCATTGGCCGAGTTCCACGCCGATGGATTTGCAGATGGCGCTTGCCAGGGGTTCGTTTGCCGTGCCGCTAAAAATTTTCACGAGTTAAAAAAATAATGCTGGTTAAAAAAACGAAAACCGCCGCTGCCGGCGGATGAAATTGCGGGATGAATTTAGCAACGAACAGGCTTGGCGCAAGCGGATTTATTCCCTAGACTTCCGCCATGCGTTATCGAACTCTCGGAAAAACCAATTTGCGCGTCTCCGTCATCGGCATCGGGACGTGGCAGTTCGGCGGCGAATGGGCCAAGGATTTTACACAGGCCGAAGCCGACGCCATCCTCGACGCCGCCACCGAGTGCGGCATCAACCTGATTGACACTGCGGAATGTTACGGGCCGGAACACCTGTCTGAAAAGCTCATCGGCGATTATTTGTCGCGCCGCGACCGCTCGCGCTGGATCGTCGCCACCAAGTTCGGCCATCACTACAAAAGTTTCATGAAACGCGACGACGATTTTTCCATCGCCGGCGTGCAGACCCAGCTCGACGGCTCGCTCAAGGCACTGGGCGTCGAGACGATTGACCTCTACCAGTTTCATTCCGGCTCGGACAAAATTTTCCAGAACCAGGAGCTTTGGGATTTTCTCGCGGAGCAAAAGCGCGCGGGCAAAATCCGTCACCTCGGCGCCTCCATTTTGCAGTCGGGCAGCGAACTTCAGGCGCGCGAAGCCGCGAAGTTCGGCGTCGAGACGCTTCAGGTTTTCTACAACCGCCTCGACTCCCGCGCCGAGAAGATTTATTTTCCCCATGCGCAGCGGGACAATCTCGGCATCCTCGCGCGCGTGCCGCTGGCCAGCGGCCTGTTGAGCGGAAAATACAAGTCCGGCGTGAGCTTCGACACCAACGACGTGCGCGTCACGTTCGAGCACACGAAATTGATACACGACATCGCCGAAGTCGAACGCCTTGAAAAAGAGGAGGTGCCGCCCGGCGTGCCGATGGCGAAATGGGCGATGGCCTGGTGCCTGAAAAATCCCGCAGTGACTGCGCTCATTCCCGGCTGCAAAAATCCGGAGCAGGTGAAGTCAAACGCCAGCGCGGCGGAACTGGTGGCGGAATAGATCCATGCAAGACCGGTGCCGTCTTCGCCGAAGCCAGGCTCTCATGTTCCAAACTTGCCGGGCCGACCACGCCTTGATTCCGGTTTGCCTTCGCCGCCTTTGTGCGCCAGAGTGTCCGTTCGACAAATGAACAAACGGTTTTACATCACCACGGCGATTGATTATGTGAACGGCCAGCCGCACCTCGGCCACGCCTACGAAAAAATCATCGCCGACGTCATCGCGCGGTCGCGGCGCAGTTTGGGGCAGGAGGTTTTTTTCCTGACCGGCCTGGACGAGCACGGCCAGAAAGTCCAGCAGGCCGCGCAGGCCGAGAAAAAAGACCCGCAAATTTATTGCGACGCGCTCGCGGCGGACTGGCAGGCGTTCGCAAAAAAACTGGAACTCACCAACGACGATTTCGTCCGCACCACCCAGTTGCGCCACAAGGAATTTGTCCAGGCGATTTTGTCCAAGCTGAATGACGCCGGTCATTTTTACAAAAAAACCTACAGCGGATTTTATTCGACGAAGGAGGAAACTTTCCTGACTGAAAAAGATCGGAATCCGGACGGCACATTTGATCCAAGTTACGGCGAAGTCGTAGAATTGAAGGAGGAAAATTATTATTTCAAGCTCGGCGCACACCAGCAATGGCTGATCGAATTCATCGAAGCGAACCCGACATTCATCCAGCCAAATTATCGCCGCAACGAAGTTCTCGGTTTTCTCAAAAGCCAGACGCTTGAAGATTTGTGCATTTCGCGTCCGGCGTCGCGGCTGAACTGGGGCATCCCGATTCCGTTCGACAAAGATTTTGTCACCTATGTCTGGTTCGACGCGCTCGTGAATTACATCAGCATTGCCGCCGCGCACGGCGACAAAACTGTTTTATCCACCGTTGGAAACTCTCAACTTTCAACCCTCAACCCTCAACTTTCCTTGTGGCCCGCCGACATCCACGTCATCGGCAAGGACATTTTGAAATTTCACGCAGTGTTCTGGCCGATCATGCTCAAGGCGATGGGACTGCCGCTGCCAAAACAAATTCTTGTCCACGGCTGGTGGCAGAAGGACGGCGCGAAGATTTCCAAGAGCACCGGCAACGTCATTGACCCCATTGCGGTCATCAATGAATGGGGCTTGGACGCCTTCCGCTTTTACGTTTTGCGCGAACTCGACATCGGCCCGGACGGCAACTGGACGGACGCTGGTTTCCGCTCGCGCTATCAGGCCGAGCTGGCCAACGGCCTCGGCAATCTGGTCAACCGCTCGCTCTCGATGCTCAAGCGTTACCGCAACGGCGTGGTGCCCGCGCGCTCGAACGAACTCGCGGCGGACGCGGCGAAGGCGGCGGACGAGACGCGGGCGTTGTTCAAACAAAGCCAGCTCCAGTCCGCGCTGCAAAGCATCTGGGGCTTGGTGAACCGCGCGAACAAATACGTGGATGAAACCGCGCCGTTCAAGCTGGCGAAAGACCCGGCGCAGGCGCAGCGGCTGGATGAAGTGCTCTACAACCTCGCCGAATCCTGCCGCGTGCTGGCGGTGCTGCTGAATCCCTTCCTGCCCGGCACCTCCGCGAAGATCTACGCGCAGCTCGGTTTGACCGGCACGCCGGACAAGCTGGCCGATGCCATCTGGGGTGGTTTGCAGCCCGGCGCGACCATTGGCGAACCCGCCGCGCTCTTCCCGCGCAAGGACGAGCCGAAGAAATAATGGCAGAGCTGACCCGCCGGTCGGCCACAAGACAGCGCGGCAGCGCCACCTAACAAAAAAGCCCGCTCCATCGAGCGGGCTTTTGCTTTTTGACAGTTGCCGGCTTCAGACTTTGCCGAGGGTTTCCTCGACGACCTGCTTGAAGTTGTTTTCGCCGGGCTTGACGATGCCGAACTCGCGCTTGGCGTTCTCGGCGGAATCGCTGGCGTGGGCGGCATTGACCATGATGGTGGAGCCGAATTCGCGGCGGATGGAGCCGGGCGGCGCCTTGGAGGGATCGGTCGGGCCGAGGACGTCGCGAATCTTGCCGACGGCGCCCACGCCTTCATAGACCAGCGCGATGCATTTCTCGGTGCCGGGCTTGGTCCATTCGGACTGCGGCAATTCGTTCGGCGCGTGGCCGGACATAAACCGCACGATGTTGCCAAACTGCGAATCGCCCTGGATCGGGCCGAGGATGTCGCCGAGCGCCTGCTGGTCGGCATCGGAAATCTTGAAGCCGAATTCCTTTTCGAGAATTTCCTTGGCCTTGGTGCCGACGCCTTCCTTGAGCTTGGTGCGGAGGAATTCGCGGACGGGGCCGTAGAAATCCATCGCCTGCGCGGTGCTCATGCGGAACACCCGCGCGCCGACGATGTAAAGACCGGCGCGGGAGAAGAAGTCAATGACGTTGCCGGGGCGGCCGGTGGGAAAGCGGAAGTTGTCCGGCTTGATGAGGACGAGCGTGCGTTCGGGCAGTTCGCCGGGCGCGTAGTTGATGATGTTTTCCAGCAGGCCGCCGTCCGCATCGGAATGGCGCGCCCACATTTTCAATTTGTTGGTGGCCTCCTCGACGGTGGGCGCGGCCAGCACGGCGGGCTCGAAGTAACGGACTTTGCCGGTGTCGTCCACGATGAGATCGCTATAAGTATCGCGGATCGTTTCACCACCCTGGCGGTTGGGACTCAAGTTACCGACGACGGAACGCACTTTGCGCACGGCTTCATCACCACGGAACAGCAGCATCATCACGCGGCGGCGGCGGCCGGTCTTCGGGTCGGGCGAAAGATTTTCCTGAACGTATTGCTTGAGCAGTTCCTGGACTTTCCGATCCTGCGTGTCATGCGCGGAAACGATGGTTTCGGCGTATTCCTTGACCAGTTCGGCGCTGGGCGCAAACATCCGCAGGCCAACCAAGTCAAGGCCGGTGCGGGTAATCAAGCGGCTCAGGATGCCGCCGGTGCGGGATTTATAGAGCGAATACGGGGTGACAATGACGTAAGCGAGCTGTTGGGACATAATTCGGAATCAGACTTGCGGCGGCGGGTTGGAATTGGTTGGGTTGGCCGGGTTGGCGGGCGCGGCTGCGGCCTTGCCCAAAATCTTGAACATCACGGTGCCGCAGGTGGGGCATTTGCCCTTGATGGCTTTGCGGCCGTTTTTCATGGTTTCTTCGACGCCATCGGAGATGGGCTTTTTGGCCTTGCACTTGACGCAGTATCCTTCAGACATAAAAAATTTGCCGCCAGCGCTTCATGCGCTAAACAGTGGCAAGAGGCTATCCGCAACGGGCGGCAACGTCAATTCCAAAGGAAAATCGCTTGTTTCCAAAGTCTTTTGCAAAAAGATCCGACCTTCGGCGAGAAAAATCTCAAATCAAATTTAGCCGGCGGCGGGTATCTCCGTCGTCACCGACTGCAATTGTGCGAGCCGGAAAAAATGTCTTTCGCGCGCCATCAATTCGGCATGCGTGCCCTGCTCGACAATTTTTCCGCCGTGCAACACCACGACGCGATGGGCGTGCCGAATGGTAGAGAAACGGTGCGCCACGATGAGCGTGGTGCGGCCTTGGGTGAGCCGCACGAGCGCCGACTGCACGAGCCGCTCGGATTCCGTGTCGAGCGCGGACGTGGCTTCGTCGAGGATGACCAGGCGCGGATTGCGCACCAGCGCGCGGGCGATGGCAACGCGCTGGCGCTGGCCGCCGGAAAGTTGCGCACCGCTCTCGCCCAGCGGCGTGTCGAGTCCTTTGGGCAGCGCGCGGACGAACTCCGCGAGGTTTGCATCGGCCAAGACTTTCCAGAGCGCGTCCTCGGTAACTTTCTCCAGCCCGTAAGTCACATTTTCGCGCAGCGTGCCGTTGAACAGCAGCGTCGTCTGCGGCACCACGCCAATCTGCCGGCGATAAGTCCGCAGATCCAGTTCGCGCAAATCGTGTCCGTCGAGCAGGACTTTTCCCGCCGTCGGCTGGCGGAAGCCGATGGCGAGATTCACGAGCGTGGATTTGCCCGCGCCGGATTCGCCGACGAACGCGATGGTTTCGCCGGGTTTTATCTGCAAAGAAATTTCCTGCAACGCGACTTCGCGACCGCGCGGATAGCTGAAGCTGACGTTTTCAAAAACAATCTCGCCGCGCAGCGGAACCGGCGCAGACGGCTTGCCGTCGTTGCGTTCGAGCTGTTCGGCTTCGAGCACTTCGCCAAGCGAGCGGACGGCATCCGCCCCCTGCGCCATGGCCGGAAACACGCTCAAAAATTGCTGCACCGCGCCAATGAGCATCCCGAAATAAGCGTGATACATCACCGCGTCGCCAATGCTGATGCGATGATGGATGACCAGCCATGCGGAGAACACGAGGCACGCGAGTTGGAAGCACATGAAGGTGAACCACGAACTGGAGGAAAAGAATTCCGTCAGCGTGTCCACCTGCAAGCCGCGTTCCCGGATGCGCTCGAACACGCCGCGCACGCTGCGGGTCTCGATGGATTCCAAGCCGTGCGCCCGCGTGACCGGCAGCATTTGCAGCATTTCGCCGACGCGGGCGTTCATCTGCTCGGTCTCGACGCGCATGGCCTGATATTGCTCCTTGAACCGGCGGTCGAACAATTTCAGCAGCACCACGCCCGCCGGCACGGTGACGAGAAAATACAGCGCCAGCAACGGCTGCTTCACCAGCGCGATGATGGTGACGTAAACCATCACGAGCAAACCGTTCAAGCCGGTGTGCATCAGGTGGCGGCACAGACCGTCAATCGCGTCCACGTCGCGGAGTAATTTCGTCTGGAGAGCGCTGGTTTGTTTCTCCTCGTAAAACGTGATGGAAAGCTGCTGCAACCGTTCGACCAGTGCGCTACGCAAATTGAATTGCATGTGCCGCAGCGCGCCGCTCATCAGCCGGACAAAGGTGGTGTGAACAAAAGGATTTTGCAACAGCAGCAAAAAGTAGCCGAGCGCGATCCAGAGAATTTCGGAGAACGCGCCGCCGTTGGTCAGCACGTCCACGATCATGCCGACGGCCAGCGGCATCAGTGATGCGGGCGTCTGCTTGACAACGTAAAGCGCCACCGCGCCGAACACGCGGCCGCGCTGGTCGGCGAACAGATTCCACAGCGTGCGACGCGGATGCTTCGAGTCAAAACATCCGTCCAACAGTCTTTCCCAGGCGGCGGGGCGCGGAGAATTTTGCACCGGTGGATTCAAGCAAGTGCCGCCGACCCACGCAAGCGGCAAGGTTGGAGTTCAGGGCTTATCTGGCAGATTGGTTGGGCCCAACGGGACACAATATAAATGCGTATATGCATTTATAATGCGAACACATGAAAAAAACAGCCTACCGGCTGCACTAGGGCGTGTTAACACTAATAGACTTTTGGGGTTGGATTGGGTAAC
>PLYV01000281.1 GCA_003151855.1 Limisphaerales bacterium
GTAAGGGCCGATCTTGGTGCCGATCTGCTCATCCACGAAAGTTTTGTCGCTGATGCCTTCCTTGATCGCCGCCGGAATTTCCTCCGGCGGCAAGTTGAGCGCGGAAGCGCCTTTCGCAAAAAAGTGCTCGGCATTTCCCTGCGCGGAAAGCAACCCCTCCACCGCCGCCCGCAGTTCCGGATTGCCCGCGCAGGCCTGATCCAAAAACAACTTTCGCTGCTCCAGATCGGAAAGGTTCAACGCGGTGAAAAACACCGCGTCTTCCAATTGTTTCGTTGCGTTCATGCTCGGAAGCTCATCTAAATCACGCGCGGTCAGAAGACTTTGTCCGCCAAAAAACGGCGGCAA
The DNA here is from genome assembly GCA_003151855.1 of Limisphaerales bacterium. Lineage (GTDB taxonomy): Bacteria > Verrucomicrobiota > Verrucomicrobiia > Limisphaerales > UBA11358 > UBA11358. The sequence continues at coordinate 349 of PLYV01000281.1, forward strand.
TCTGGCTCAAGACCGGATCCAGCGGAACAGCCGCCCCTTGGCGCAGGCCCAATGGCGGTCCACGGTGCGCTCGGCGATGCCCAGGTTCTCCGCCACTTCCAGATTCGTCAGGCCGCCGAAAAATTTCAACACCACCACCCGCGCCTGTTCGGGATCCTCTTTTTCCAGCCGCTCCAGCGCGTCATTGATCAGCAGGATGTTGTCGTCCGGGGTGGTTTCCGCCAGTTCCAAATCGTCAATGTTCAGCCGCCACTGGTCGCCGCCATGTTTTAACCGGGATTTGCGCCGCGCCTTGTCAATCAGGATGCGCCGCATGGCGTCCGCCGCCGCGCCGAAGAAATGCGCACGGTTCTGCCATGACCGGCCGCCTTCGCCGACCAGTTGCAGCCACGCCTCATGCACCAGCGCCGTGGGCTGCAACGTCTGCCCGGCGGATTCCTGGGCCATGCGCACCGCCGCCAATCGGCGCAACTCCTCATAGACCAGCGGCAGCAATTGTTCCGAAGCCTGATTTTCGCCCCGCTTGACGGCTTCAAGCACCAGGGTGATCTCGCTCATAGGTTGAGCCCAACCTAACATTCCAAGCCGGGGATTAAAAGGGGTTATTCCAGACTTTGCGAAGGTTGGACAAAGTCGTCCGTCAAAGTAAACACCACCCCGCCTTCCGGAAACATTTTGTCAATCTGTGGACGCAGGGCCAGCATGTCCTCCACTTCCGCGCGCACCCGCTCGTCTCCCTGACAGGCGCGCTCAAGGAAGACCTTCAGGTCCTCCTTGGCCTCGATTTCAAGGGCGGAAGCAAAAATTTGCTCCACCTTTTCTGTCATAGCTTTGCTCATGGCCTTCAATAGACAATGCGATATTTTTAGTCTCAAACCGCCAAAAATATCCAAAAATCTCAACCACCAGCCGCCTTGACAATCCCATGGTCAAACCCCGCATCGACGTTTTCATCGGAAACCGACCGGACAGGCTGTTGGTGATGGCGCTCGTCGGGTCGCCGGCCACCGTCAACGCCTGCGGCGTGGCGTTCGGCTTCAACGGCTTGCGCCAGATTTTCCAAACGCCGTTCGTCGCCACCGGCGAAATGTTTTGGCCGGCGAAGACCTTATTTTTTTTGGAACAGCAACGGCGCGAATTCATGCAGGCTCCGCCGCCACGTCAGCCATTCGTGGGCGGTGTCCGGCGATTCATAAAACACGCTGTTGATGCCCGCCGCCTTCAACGCCGCGACGTCGGCTTTGCCAGCCGCGCCGCTCTCGCGGCTGCCGTAGCTGACGAACACCACTTTCACCTTCTGCTTGAACTTGTTCAGGTCCTTGATCTCATTGGTCGCGATGCTGCCGCCGCTGAAAATGCCGATGTGGGAAAAAGTATCCAGGTGCGCCGGCGCGATGGTGCGGGTCTGCATGCCGCCCATCGAGAGACCGGCCAGGGCGCGATGCGGCTGATCGGCGAGGGTGCGGAAATTGGCGTCAATATATGGAATCACGTCCTCCAGCAACGCGTGCTCAAAGGGGCTGAAATCAAACCCGCCGCGTCTGCCGCCGCGCGGCGGACCGCCCGCGGGCGGCGGGCCATGAGGAACGAAGCCGGGAGGAAGATTTATGGCGCTGTTTTCCATCACGATGATGAAAGGCTTGGCTTTGCCCTCGGCGATCAAGTTGTCCATGATCAGGCCGGCGCGGCCCTGATGGCCCCAGCCGGTTTCATTTTCGTTGTAACCGTGCAGCAAATAGAGCACCGGAAAGCGTTTGCCCGGTTTCTTGTCATAATCGGGCGGCGTATAGACATAGCAGCGGCGGGTCGTGTTGCTGGTTTTGCCGAAATAGAGCAGCTCCCGCAACTGGCCATGCGGCACGTTCTTCAGCGCGTAAAAATCCTGGTCGGCGGCGGGAATTTCCACGTCGGTGTGCCACCCGCCGGAGCCAAAAATAAACGCGCCGTTCGGATCCGGCACGTCGGCGCCATCCACCACCAGGCCGTAATAGTGATTGCCCTGGTCTTGCGGCGTCGAATCACCCAGCCACACGCCGTTCGTGTCCTTGGTCATCGGAAACTTCACGCCGCTGATGTTGAGTTGAACCTCCTGTGCCTGCGGCGCTTGGAGGCGCGCGCGGACGCGGCCTTCCGAATTGACCTGGGGATACTGCTGGCCCGGCATGTTGGAAGGTGCCGGCTGCCAGTCGTCCGCCGGCTGATTGGTTTGGGCCAGGGCAACGAAATTGCCCGCCGCCAAGGCCAGGGCCGCCAACATTTTGATCTTCATAAAATCGCCACGGAACCGGGCCAAGGCCCGGCGCAAAAAATTTTGGCGGGCCTTTTCATGGTTCCAAATGTGCTGAAAAAACGCGCTACAAAACCCGCCGCCGCTTTTCATTCCGCCACGGCGGCGTTGGGAATGTGCGTGAACTTGGCGACGGCCTGCGAGCGCGAACGCACATGCAGTTTTTCGTAGATGCGGCGGATGTGCGTGTTGACCGTCGGCACGCTGATGTGCAGCGACTCGGCGATTTCCTTGTAAAGGTAGCCCCGGGCGAGGAGTTCCAAGACCTCGCGTTCGCGTGGCGAAAGGTTGTCCGGCTCGGCGGGCGCGACGCTGTTGAACCGTTGAAACGACTGGACGATCTTGCGCGCGATGTTGCTGCTCATCGGCGAGCCGCCGGCGTGGACGTCCTTGATGGCGGAAAGCAGCTCGGCGCGCGGCGTGCGCTTGAGCATATAACCGCTGGCGCCGGACGACAGCGCCTTGAAAATATGGTCCGGGTCCTCATATACCGTGAGCATCATGAATTGCGTGCCCAGCATCTGCGGCTTGAGCCGGCGGACACATTCGATGCCGCTCATGCCGGGCATGTTGATGTCCATCAGGACGACCGAAGGCTTTTCCTGCGGCAACGCAATCAGCGCGGCCTCGGCGTTTTCATGGACGCCGACGCACTTGAAGCCATCCGCGCCCCGGATCCACTCGGTCAAAACGCCCCGGACCGGCGCATCGTCCTCAACGATGGAAATGGTGATGCTCAATGGTGGTATTCTAACCCAAGCCCGCCAAAAAGATTGTCGTCAGTTTATATGATACGCGGCCGGTGCCGATCAACTCGGCCAGGGCACCGGCCGGCCTGCCCTTCGCCCATCGGATGCGAGAAGGCGGATTGGCCGATGCTTGAACCAAAAACAATCAGGAAAACACCCCATTGAAGGCAGCCGGGGCTCGACGATACTTCAACGCGGACGGTAAACTAAAAGGCCATCGCGTATGGTCAGGACCATTCAAATCAACGAGAAAGACAAAAAGTTATGAAACCTACTATTGAAAGCGGCTCGACCGCAGAACTGAAACGGCCGGAGAAAAAATCCGGTGCCGGTAAATCGGACGCTGACAAGGCGGAAATGATGCAGAAAATGGCCGCCGCCGGCACCCCGGGCCCGGCGCACAAAGCCCTCGCCGCCTTCGTGGGAGATTGGCAGGCGGAGGTGAAATGCTGGTGTGAGCCGGACGGCCCGCCGAACGTGACCCAGGGAACGTCGAAAGTGGACTGGATCTTGAACGGGCATTTTCTGAAGGCGGAGTTCCACGGCGAAATGATGGGCAAACCGTTCATCGGGCAGACCCTGATGGGCTACGACAACCTCAAGCAGACGTTCAACACGGTTTGGGTGAGCGACGCGCAGACCGCCATGATGACCAGCGAGGGCAAAGGCGAGAACGGCAACAAAGTCATCACGCTGACCGGCGCGTCCCATTGCCCGGCGACGGGCCGGAAAGACGTTCCGATCAAAACGACCTACCGCGTGCTCACTTCGGACAGTTACGTTTTTGAAATGTTCAACGACGGCACCAAGTCCATGGAGATCACCTACACCCGGAAGTAACGGAAACCCACCGCAACAGCACAACGATCCCTGCGGTCGCTGTGCTTCCCTCGCGGCGGAAATGGCCCCCGCTAGCCATGATGGAAAACGATTGTGCGCCGGAAAATTGGCGGCGTCAATTCTGTCGTGGGCTGGGTAGTGTCCTAATTTGAAATCTAGCGTCTATTCTTTCGCCTCTTTTTCGATGAATTGTTGCCGGACTGTTGTCGGTAAAACCAGATTGCAACAAGACTGATTGCAATCAAAGACGATATGCCGATTGAAATTTGGATATTGGCATGGACTAATGATCCATTGTATTTCTCAAATTCTTGAACCCAATCTTTCCCATATTCTTTTCGAAATCTGATTTCTGTTAAAATTCGGCGGAGCGTCCAAGCAAGAATTAACAAAATCCCCAACAAATAGAAAAATACTAGATAAAGAAAAGCCCTAATCGTTCTGATGAACCCATAGAGTCTCATTGCTATTTCCCTTTAAAATCTTTGGTGGTGTCCTAATTTGAAATTAGAAGCTTCAAAGCATCTCAGTTTGAGTTTGGGAAGGCTCTTGCTTCATTTGGTAGGCCGTGCTGCTTGTGCGCGTGCCCGGCACTTGCTCAATCATGCCTTTTTCAACCATACGGCCAAAAATGCTCTTCATCTGATAATCCGCCCGGACGTGCGCCACTTTTCTGGCCATCGAATTTCGAATCGTTTTGTTTTTTTAAGGTAAGCTATCTATCTCCGCCTGTTTTGCGGCTTCTTTTGCAGCTAGTTTTTGGGCTGCAATTTCAGCTTGCTGCTGTTGGTAGAAAGCATTTTGTCGTTGAGTCTCTGGGCTAACATCAAACCTTGAATGCGGCGGCACCCATTGTCCATTACCTGTCTGGCACAACCCGATTATCGCAAATGCAGCGAATAGGATACTATTGCATGATTTCATATTTATCTTTCCCCATTTGACCAAATTGATCTGCCTTCTGCATATCGAAATCAATGCGCAGATGCAAACTTGATTTTATATTTTTGGCGGCAGGATTGCACCGGAACCGCCCGGCTGCCACACTGGGCGCACCGAGCCTATGTCCACCCTCGTCTGTTTCGCCCTGAAGGAAGAAGCCGCGCCATTCCACAAGGTCGCGGCGCGGCATCCCGGCGTCGTCACGCTCATCGTCGGCATCGGCCGCGCGAACGCGGAGAAATCCGTGCGCAGCTTCCTCGGCAGCGCGGGTGCCCCGCCCAGTCTGGTGCTGACGTGCGGTTTCGCCGGCGGGCTGAACCCTGATTTGAAGCTGGGCGATGTCATTTTCGAAAGCGGAAAGCAGAAAGCGGAAAGCGGAAATTGGGAAGAGCGACTTTTGGCCGCGGGCGCGCAACCGGCGAAGTTCACCTGCACCGACCGCATCGCCACCACGGCGATGGAAAAGTGGAAATTGTGCCTGGATACCGGCGCGGACGCGGTGGAGATGGAATCGGCGGTCATCCACGCGGTCTGCGCGGAGAGGAACATCCCCTGCGTGACGGTGCGCGTGATCTCGGACACGGCGCACGAGGATCTGCCGCTGGATTTCAACGCGCTGGCCAAGCCGGACCGGAACATTGATTTCGGCAAGCTGGCGTGGGCCATCGCGAAGTCGCCAAGAAAGATTCCGCAGTTGATGCAGTTGCAGAAGAAGACAAAGTTCGCGGCGGAACGGCTGGCGGCGGTGCTGGGGAAGATTATTCCTTCGTAGTCCGCATTTGTCACAACGGGACATTGGAAATTAGCCAGTGGCTGGACTTTTCACCGGAAGCCTTTACGTCCTGACCAGACGCCGGAATCGCCAAAGTATTTCCACCGTCCTTTCAGGACGAATTCCGATGGGAAACAACCACCCGGCACGATGTGCCGGGCTAATTTCCAGCGTCGCTCCGCGACTGGATTCACGCGGGCGGCGGCGCAGGATTGGCGGGCGGCGTTTGATTGAGGGCGGCGGGCGACAGCACGGGCTTTTCCTTGGCGTGTTCGCTGTAGCTGATGAAGCCAGCGCCCAACACGATGAACGCCACGCCCAGCCAGCGCGTCGGGGAAACGTATTCCCCCAGAAACCACATCGCGGCAAAGGTGGAACACACGAAGCTCAGGCCGGTCAGCGGCCAGAGAAAACTGATGTCGCTCTTGGACATCAGGAACAGCAGGCCGACAAAAAACAGCGCTTCAAAGAAAATCCCCAGCCAGATGGTCTGGCTCGTCAGGCCGGACCGGACCACGCGCAACACCTCGCCGAACGTCACGCTGTGCATGTCGCCGATCTGGGTGATGCCTTTCTTGAGCAGCACGACGCCGGCGGATTCGCAGACCAGGCCGACGAGCAGAATGGAAAGCAGTTTTACCATATCATATATTTTGGTGGCGAATCAGCCGGATGCCAAGCCCGGAAATCAGCTCCCGCACGCGCGGGCTGACGAGGGCGTCGAGTTCATGCCGGAACTTGTCGGAGGACGGATGCAGATAAAGCTCGGAATCACCGGCGGGCAGTTCGGGCAGCAGTTTCAAAATGTATTCCTCGTCCACGCGGGAATCCTGCAACAGGCCAAAGGTGAATTGCGCGTGGCGGATTTTTTTAGCGGCCAGAACTTTTTCCGCATGGTCGGCAAGGACTTCAAAAATCGCCGCGTGGGAAATCTTGTAGAACCAGTTCCCGCTGGAGATCTGGCGGCTGCGGGCGAAACAGTCACGCGTCAAACGAAGGTGCCGGATGCCGAGCGTGTCCGCGTCTTCCATGAGAATCTGGAAGATGGCCGGATGCAGATGCAGGTGGAGGTGGCCGTTGACGTGGTCGAGCGGCAGGCCGGTGGCGCGGAACCGGGCGAACTGCGCGTGGATTTCGGCGCGGAGCTGGGCGCGCAGGCGGTGGTTAAAAAAATATTTCAGGCCGGCACCGGCGGGCGAATTGGAAAATTCGCCGCGCGCGCTGGCGAGGCCGGGAATCTGTTCCGGCGGGAGCGTGGCATGGCCCATCAGCAACGTCAGGTGCAGGCCGACACCGAGCCGAGGATTTTCCTTCGCGAGCTGCACGGCCTCGGCAAAGCCGGGTTCGTTCACCATCAAGCTGGCCGTGGTCAGGATGCCTTCGCGGTGCGCGCGGAGGACGGCGGCGTTCACGGAAGACGAGAGACCGAAGTCGTCGGCGTTGACGATGAGGCGGCGGAGGGGTTGCAGATTTCCGATTTCCGATTTCCGATTGGAAGCGGCCACGGACATGTCACGGTGTCCCGTAGTTGGGAGAAGTCACGCCGGTCGCGTAACGAATCCAAGAAGCAAAAATGAGCGCGAGCTTGCGTGGCTTGGACAATTTCAGCGGCTGCGGGCCGAAGACATTGAAGTTGCCCTGCTCCAGCTTTTGCAGCAACTGCCAATAGACGGAACCCATCAGCTCGGCGGCCACCATGGCTTTGCGGTCCTCGAGCGGCAAGGTTTTTTGCGCGAGCGAATAAAAATGTTTCGCCCGCGCGGCGACGCTACTGGCGAGCTGGAAATAATTCTCCGAGAATTTTCCCGCCAGAATGTCGGCTTCGCTGACATTGAACTTCTTCAGTTCGCTTAGCGGCAGATAAATCCGCCCGCGCGCGGCGTCGTTCTTCACGTCGCGCAAAATGTTCGTGAGCTGGAGCGCCTGGCCAAGATAAACGGCGTAGTCGTGGCACGCCGGATTTTTGTAGCCGAAAATCTCGATGCTCAAGAGGCCGACCACCGAGGCGACGCGATGGCAGTAGAGTTCGAGCTGTTCGTAATTTTCGTAGCGCAGCGTGTCCAAATCCATTTCGCAGCCTTTGATGAGTTCGTCGAACAGCACGAACGGCAGCTTGAACTGTTGGATGACGGGCGCGAATTCCTGGTTAAGGATGAATTCCGGCTCATGGTTTTCGCACGCGCGACGGATGTCCGCGCGCCAGGCGGCGAGCTGTTCCCGGCGTTTTTCCGTCGGCACGGAATCTTCATCCGCCACGTCGTCCACGGCGCGGCAGAAGGCGTAGAGCGCGGACATGGCGTCGCGCTTTTCGCGCGGGAGGAGGATGAAGGCAAGCGCGAGGTTGCTGGCGCTTTTCTTGGTGAGCGCGCGGCTGTGCTCCATGGTCACGTGCCGCGGGGCGGCTGGTTGGGTTCGCGCGCGGGCGGCAGGCCACCGGTCTCGGCGAGCGTCGGGTTGAGCTTGCGGTGATGCCGGCGGCGCTTTCCGTGCTTGTGCTTTTTCTTGCCGGATTTGCGGAACAGAAACAGCCAGATGATGAAGCAGGCGATGCCAATGCCGATGGCCAGCAGGATGGCGACAAAAATCAGCCAGTCTGCCGAGGCGCTGTTGGTGGGCAGTTCAAATGGATTCATCAGTCAGTGTCGCCGGCATCGGTCTTCATGTTCAAACGCTGCATCCGATACCGGAGCGAATGTCGCGTCAGCTTAAGCTGCGCGGCGGCGCGTGTCAGGCTGAAACTGTTCTGTTCCAGCGCGCCGTGGATCAGTTCGCGCTCAATCCGCTCCAGCGCGGCCTCCAGCGATTCGTCCGGGGCCAGCGCCGCCGGGCCGGTTTTTTGCAGGCGCGCCTCGACGGCAAAATCCGGCAGGCTGGCCGGCGAGACTTCGCGGCCGGTCTCCAGAATCAGCGCGCGCTCGACCACGTTGCGCAGCTCGCGGACATTGCCGGGCCAGCGGTGTGCGAGCAGCTTCTGCTGCGCGGCGGGCGTGAAGCCGGTAACGTTCTTTTTCAGGACGGCGCGGAAAATCTTCAAAAAATGTTCCACCAGCAGCCGCACGTCGTCGCCGCGTTCGCGCAATGGCGGCAGGTGAAACTGCACAACATTCAGCCGGTGAAACAGGTCCTCGCGAAATTCGCCGGCGGCGATGGCCTCGACAATATCGCGGTTGGTCGCGGCCACGAGCCGGACGTTGACGCGCAGCTCCTGCGTGCCGCCGACGCGCGTGAAGGTGCCATCCTCCAAAAAACGGAGCAGTTTTGCCTGGAGCGGCTTGCCCATGTCGGCGATCTCATCCAGAAAAATCGTGCCGCCGTCCGCCTCCTCGACGCGGCCAAGCTTCTGTTTCAACGCGCCGGTGAACGCGCCCTTTTCATGGCCGAACAGTTCGGATTCCAGCAAATTTTCCGGGATGGCGGCGCAATTGACGGCGATGAAGGCCGCGCCGCGGCGTTTTGATTTCTGGTGGATGTAGCTCGACATCACTTCCTTGCCGGTGCCGGATTCGCCGGTGATCAGGATGGTCGCCTCCGACGGCGCGACCTTGTCGGCGGTTTTGATCACCGCCTGCATGGCCGGGTCGCCGGCGATCATGGTGTTGTTTTCTTCCGTCACGGCCTGCAGGATGGCGGCGATCAGGTCGGCGTCAGGGGGCAGGGGCACATATTCCTTCGCGCCGTCCTGTATCGCCTTGACGGCGGCGCGCGCGTCGACATTGACGCCGCAGGCGATGACCGGGATGTGGATGCGCTCGGCGGCCAGCGCCTCGACGAAGGCGGCGATCTTCTGCTTGATGTCGACCATCGCCACGTCGGCGCCCTTGCCGTTTCGCAGCGCGCCCAGCGCCTGTTCGGTGTCTTCGCAGTGGATGACCTTGGCGCCGCGCTGAAGGGCGATTTTCCCCGCCGCGCTGATAAACCCGTCAAGATGGCCGACAATCATAAGACGCATGGACTTCCCCTTTTCCCCTTAATGAGTTTAATGCAAACCTGCCGGGAGGAAAGATAAAATATGGGGAAGACCGGAGGGCCTGCGCCGGAACGGCGGTCCGGGGCGATTATCAAAATAAATTCTCTACAGTTCGCTCCTCGTTTTTTTGAAATTTTTCGCTATTATTCTTTGTTTTTGCTGGATAATTTTCGGCAGGGCTCCTGATTTGTCAATTTCCTGTTTTCTGCCGTTTCCACCGCTTTTCCGTCCGGCGGAAATTCCCGCTTTGTGCATTTTCCGCCAACGGCAAAAATCCTGTTCAGTCTGTTTGCCGCATCCGGCGCGCGCGGCGGCCTTCCCGCCCCGAAATTTCAAAGACCCGCGCCGCGCGGAAACAGGATGTTTTTTCCCCCCGGTTTGTGCGGTTTCGGATTTGGGTTTTCTTTCTGCCGTGCGCAAAAATCTCCTTTGCTGGAGGACGCAGCGCGTCCTTCCGGGGGTTGTTAAAACAATGCCTGAAAAATTATAGCATGAATAGGAATTAATTCATATATTCTGATTCTTGCCGCTTATTTGTAATGTACATTATCACATTGGAGAGAATGGCGGTTTTCTGCCTCTCTTATCTGTTTTGGCAACCTACATGCGATGTCAGATAGCTTTCCTCAACGACGGCCACAGTGTCAGACAAAAGATTCGCCCGGCAGCGGGGGCATGCCGGGCGAATTCGTTTAGCCGCGCGTTGAGACGGGCCTAGAACTTGTATGTGGCGCGCAGGATGCCCGCGTTGGCGGTATAGCCGGACTTAGCCTCAAAATCATAGCTCCCGGAGAATTCCCAGTT
>PLYV01000275.1 GCA_003151855.1 Limisphaerales bacterium
CTCAGCTTTCTACGTTAGGCCACGAACACTATGATTACCGCTCGATTCATCGGATTGATTGTGCTCTGTTGTTCTGCCTGCGGGCTGGTGGCCTCGCCCAGATTAGACCTTTCCTCTACGAATCAAGAGACGCGAGACGCTGCGGCGAAGATACTTCGTGAGACTTATACGCCTCCGGCGCGCACCAACTGGGATTCGCTTATTGCATCCCTAAAAGTCGGTATGTCAAAAAGCAATGTCTTGCAAATACTGAAGCCGGTCATTGTTCGTCCCGAAGGTGGAGCCGGAACCGGCACCTATGAGGCCGAGCAGTTCAGACTGGATGATTGGTGGCTATTGGAATGCCACTTCGACCACGGTTTTCTTGGATGCACACTTTTGCCGGCTCCACTTGAGTTTTGGGTGGAGCCGCCACCACATTTCACGGGGCTCTGGACTATTTACGTTGTTAATGGGCGGAAGAGTTACGAGATTCACTACAGAGACGGCAAGCGCGATGGAGAGATGACATCATTTTTCGACGACGGTTCAAAGTGCGTCGTTACTCACTTTGTTGATGGCATTCAGGATGGAGACGAGATGGGCTATTTTCGTTCAGGCAAGACCAACTACACAGGAGTTTACAAAACAAACGAGATGGTTGGCATTTGGACGTGGTTTAATGAGGACGGAACGGTTAAATACACTCAAAAGCGTCCTATACAATGAGCGCGTGGCCTAACAAGTCGCCGGAGCCAACCGCCGTTGGCGCTTTCAGTTCCGCTATCGCGGTTCACGTCGCAGGTCGNNCAGCTTTTTTCGTTAGGCGGCTTGAGCGCGTCAGGCGTGGCGGTGGGGAGATATTTGGTGAGTGAGTGGTTGGACATTTTGTGCGGTGCTGGGTTCACACCGGTTGTTTCCGGTGCGGGCACGGGCGGCAGCTTGCGGTGGGTTCAGGCATTTACCCAAGCCCCCATTCCCGGCAGCGGGTTGGTCGAGCTGATTTGCCGGGTCGTCGTGCCCAGTCCCGGCTTTGGGTTCACGAAGCTTTTGATTTTAGCGTTATGATATTTTGGCCGCCTAACAAGTCGCCGGAGCCAACGCCTAGTGGCACTCTCCGTTCCGCATTCGCGGGCAGCGCCGTTGCTGCGGCGTGGCTCAGCTTTTTTCGTTAGGCGGCATTGAGCGTTATGAGTTTTGCGATCACCATCCGACGGGTTGCGACGAGCTTCCAGCCAGTTGCGACGCCTGTTCGCCGACCTACGACGCCTTGCCAGGCAGTTGCGACGGCGTTCCGGGGACTTGCGACGGGTTGCCGACGAGTTGCGACGCCCTTCCACCGACCTGCGACGGCCATCCGACCAGTTGCGACGCCCTCCCGCCGACTTACGACGGGCGTTCGGCCAGTTGCGACGGCTTTCAGACGTTCTGCGAGAGGTTTACGACGGTTTGAGACGAAGATGCCGCCTAACAAGTCGCCGGAGCCATCTGCTGTTGGCTTTTACACAGTTCTTCAGAAGATGGTAGGCCACTGTAGGTTATGTTGATTTTTCCCTCGCCGATTTCGACCTTTTCAAAGATGGATTCGACGATTGCCCGCTTCTTCTCGACCTCCATTTTCGGCCATTGCTCGTAGAGGTGCTGGGCTTCAAAGACCACTTCCTCGACCGAAACTTGGTCCACTTTCAACCGAGCCACGTCCGCCTCCAGCTTGGGCAGTTCGCCAAGCAACTGGTTCAACCGCTCTTCGGCAGGGTTGTATAGATTGGCAAATCCCTGGGGCGTGATGAGCTTGTCCAAGAACAACTGGTGGTTCTGCTTCATGTCTTCCCGCACCTTCTGGATTTGCCGTTGCAACGCTGCCAACGCCTGCTCGGTGTCCACGAGGTTCTTCTTGGCGTCATTCAGACGGATGGCAACCTGCTCTTTGGAACCATAGAACTGGTGCAACTCATGGCGCATCAATTCCTCAAACGTCTCCACCGCAATCTTCCGGTTGCACGCACGGCAATGGTATTTGGGCGAATCCGTCCGCGCATACATTTTGCTCCCGCACACGCACCAGATGCGGTTGCCAAACGGATTCATCGGCACCTTGCCCGGCTTCTTCCAATTCTTCAACGATTCCTCAATGATGCGGTTGACTTGGTTCCAGAGGTCTTCGGTCACAATCGGGTCACACTCGGTCTTGCCCCATTCTTCTTCCGGCTTCTCCGTCCCTGCCCATGAGCCGGTTTTGCGGATGCGGTTGAAATAATATACGCCCTTGGCGCTGGGACAGACGAGCATCCGCGTCACGGTGCAATCATGGAAGATGTGGCCTTCACGGGTGCGATGGCCGGCGGCATTCAACAATTTGGCCACCGTGCCTTTGCGCCGGTATTGCAGGAACAACCCATACATCTTCCGGCGAATGGGAGCTTCATCAGGCTGGATGACAAGCTTCCGGTCTTTCCATTGATAGCCGTATGGCGCTCGTCCGTTGATCGTCTTGCCGAGCTTCGCACGGATGAGAATGGAGGCTTTTTGCCGGTCGGCGATCTCCTCCCGTTCCCATTGTGCTTGGGCGGCCTGAAAGGTGTAGAACATCCGGCCTGACGGGGTGCTGGTATCAATGGCGTCCTGGAGCGAAACCAAGTCGGCATTATGGTCGCGGAAGTATTCGGAGAATTCCAAAAGCTCCTTGGTGTTGCGGGCGAGCCGCGCCAGCTTGGAAAAGATGATGCCGGTGATGTGGCGGCGTTTGATGTCGGCCAGCATCCGTTTGGTTTCGGGATGGTCTTTGACGGTTTTGCCGGAGGTGCCGGTGTTGCCGGCAAGGTCATACACTTCTTTGACCGTCCAGCCGCGCGCTGCGGCGTATGCTTTGGCGCGTTCAAGGTGATGCGTGGGGCTTTCACCTTTGGCCAAATCAACGCTGCTGACACGAATCCAGATGCCGATGTCCTTCGGCGAATTATTTTTGACGCTATTTTCCTTCATATACTACTTATGCCCGCAACAAAATGCCGATTCAAGCCTTAATTTTAATTTTCTGGAAATAAAAAATACCAGCGCAGATTTTAAGACGTTTTCATAAATGCCAGCTTTTAATCAAATGTTAAGACCGCCAAAATTGTGGCGAATAAAAAGAATCCTTGTGTGAAAACCTATTTTAAGGTTTTATTTTCTAATGAGCATTGAGAAGGGTGATTCATCTGGAAAACTGAATCCTGAAACGCTTTTGGCAGAAGCCAAAAGCGTTCTCGACGAAGTGGAAAAAATTCGGACACAGGCCAATGAACAATTAACTGCGGCAACAAACGCTCGTAAACAAACTGAAGAAATTGTTGCTTCGACTAAAAGTTTTTTGGATGAAATTGGCAAATTCAAAGCCCAAGCGGACGATAATCTGAAGATTTGGGATATTCTTCGGAAGAAAGTCGAAGAAGAAGCTGGTGGTCTTAAAGGGCTGCTTGAAGACACAAAAAAATTCAGGGCGCAGACCGAGGAGCATCTGAAAGCAACAGAGATTTCCAGGAAAAAAGCCGACGACGATGCCACCTACTCATCTCAAGCTAAAAACAACGCTGAAGCACACGCCAAAGCGGTTGCGACTTTTAAAGGGCAAGCTGAGGGTGAATTTACTACAATCACGACAAATAGACAGAAATCCGACGAGCTTTTACAAGCAATTACGGTCGGTAAAGCTGCTTGCGATGCTGATACAAAGTTAATCAACGATAACAGAAAGGCAATTGATCAAGCGGCTGGAGAAATAATTGCGGCGGCGGAGAAAGGTGCTGGCCATCTGGAAGAAGTTCTGGAATCAAGAAATGAAGTTGCAACCGCGCGGAAGGAAACTGAAACGATGCGGGATGCGGCCATACAGGCACGCAACAAATCCGAAGTCGGACAAAAGGAGGTTGAACAGTTTTCTGCTCAAGCGAATGGTCTTGCATCAAAAATGGCAGTGGCACACGAAACGAGCACGCAGCAGGCCACTGAAATAGGAGAATTGCTCACGACAGCCAAGGCAGATGAAGAAAGCCTTGGCAAAGTCTTGGAGCATCTCAAAAAGAGCGATTTGATCGCTACGGGTCACGAAGAGCGGGTTGCAAAACTATCTCAAGATTTGGATTCACTTATCCAAAAAGTCAAAGATTTACTCCCTGGGGCGACAAGCGCGGGGTTGGCGTCGGCATTTAATGCTCAAAAGAGGCGTTTTGGTTCCCCGCAAAAACACTGGCTTTGGGCATTTATCATCTGCATGGCAGGCCTCGTTGCAGTTGCCTTGCCGAGCTTCATAAATGCGGCAGCGGGGAATACGGCTGCCGAATGGGGCCCCATCTTCAGGGGATTCGCCATGCGCCTACCCATCGTGATTCCACTCGTATGGCTTGCCATCTACGCTGGCCGTAATTATATGCTGTCGCTTCGACTAGAAGAAGAATACGCCCACAAAGAAGCAATCTCGATTTCATTTGAAGGTTATAAACGAGAAATGGAAAAGATCGCTGCGGGTGATGCGAACAATCCCACCCCGCTTACCACATTGTGCATTAACATTCTCAGAGCCATTGCTGAACGCCCAGGCAGAATTTACGAGGGGAAAAATGAAGACCTAACAGTGTTTAATGAAATGAAAGCCGCTGCGGAAAAATTGGAAGAGTTTCGGCAAAAAAACATTGCGACCAAGTAATGACAATAGAATTTTCACTTCGACGAAGGGCAACCAAGGCACGATATTTTGCAATCCTGTGGTTAGGCTTGGCTGTTGCTATTCTTGTCGGCACTTATTTCTCGCTGCCGTCGGTTGCAGGTTTGACGATTAATGCGGTAAACAACATTGAAGCAAACACTACAGGAGCTGGAAGCATTGGCTCCAATGATGGGGCATCCGCAGAAAAGAAGTCGTCTGCCAACTTGCATCTGTTCGCTTTGACGACGTTGGTTCTAGGAGTATTTGCTATTGCTTTTGCTTGCTACTTGCTCGGCAAATTTGCCGTAATGGAATTGGAGTCTGCGGATAGATTACGAGGCATCGCAGATGCGGTGTGTATTTCTGGAAATGATTTCGCACAACTTGAAAAGGCGGCTGACCTTCTCGTGCCAAAAGGGCAATCTGTTTCTTCCAATTCAAAATTTGTATCAACAGACGATCTCAAGGATTTGGCAGAGATTTTGCAAAAGCTTCGTTAAATATGCTTACGGTTGCATGGCCTTCAACATCACTTCATAGATGGCTTCATACGGCCTTTAATTTGTGAGCTGATCAGGTCAGTCATCAGTGGGATGTAACAGTTTTTGTCAGCGCGCACAAGCGCGCAAACATTTGGAAATGACCAACTTCTTTAACTTCACGGCCGCATGGCCTTGAGTGTCACATCATGGATGGCCTGCTGGTTCAAGCGTTGTTCTTCCGGCGACTGTTTTGGAAAATTGCGGGTGATTTCAAAGCCGAGAATCTTGCCGGTCTTGGCCATCGGTGCCGATGGCGGCGGTGCTTCCGTGGTTTTGGTGAGCTTTTGCAGTTCTGCCAAAAATTCATCTGGTGTGTGATAGCCGACTTTTGCAGATGCTTCCGGGCCAAGCCCGCCCTGCACGGCGGCGGCTATCTCGTCCAAATGTTTGCGTCCGGTGGCAACCACGACCACACGGCCAATGCCCGATGCCAGACACTTCTTCACATTCTCAAACTCGTGGTCAACGCCGGTGGTGATGGTGATCTCCACCGCGATTTCAATCTGCCCGCGTCGCAACACCAGATCGGCGGCGTCATTTGAGCCTAGCGTCAACTGCTTTTCGACCTCGGCATGAAAGCCAAGCTTCTGCGCCTCGGTCTTCAACCGGCTTTGAATGGACTTATGCCGTGCTCCACCCCGGCCTAAATCTTTTGGTGCGGCTGCAACCGCTAGCTTCGCCAGTATTGATTCCTTTTCCGAAACCGTGGTGCATGAAATTATTGGGGACGGCGAAGGCGGGGCAACCTCCGCCGTCCCGGTGGGCGGGGCGGGTGGGGAAAAGTTTGATGGTGCGTCGGACGGCGACTTGGGCGCTGACGGAGTTTCCGCAGGTGTGGCAACCTGACTTTGAGTGATGGGCGGCAGCACCACCGCCTTCATGTCACCTCGCAAATTTGCCAGCAATGCCGCCTCCACCTCGGCGCGGGGCGTGGCATACTTGGTCCGTGATGCGGCGATGATGGTTTGGGCATCGGAAACCGTTTCCAACTCCGGCCTCCGCAACGCCAGATTGAAATCAAAATCATTTCGCTCCACACGAGCTATCGCATGAAACTTTTCCAGCGTCTTTAGGCTCTTGGCATCGAAGGCTGTGAAGCCTTCGCCTAGCTTCTTGGCATCATCGTCGCCAACCCGGAAGACAATCCGTGTGCAAGGCTGCGTCATCACCGCGCTTGCCACCTTGGGTTCGCTTTGCAACTGGTGCAACTCTTGATGGGCGAGCGTGAGGCCAAGCCGATACTTGCGCGCTCCCTTCAAAATCTCCGCCATGCTGGGCGATATGAAATGGTCGAATTCATCAACGTAGAGCCAGAAGTCCCGGCGGGCCGATGCGACCTGCGACTGCCGGCTCATGGCAAGTTGCTGGAACTTCGACACCAGCAACGTGCCAAGCAGATATGAATTTTCTGCACCGCACAATCCTTCCGACAACTTCGCCAGAAAGATTTTGCCGCTGTCCATGATGTCGGCAAAATCCAGCTTGTTCTCCCGCTGCGACACCATGTTGCGGAGCGGTTTCCGGCTGAAGAAATCCTGCAATCGGGTCAGGATGGAACCGATGGATTTGCCGCCGCCCAACTGCGGAAACACTTTCTGCCAGTAGTAGATCAATTCCGGGTCGTTGACGGTTTGCAGGAATTCGGCGCGGAACGGCGGTTCAAGCAGGAAGCGACGCAAGTCTGCCAACGTCCCGCCCCGGCTGTTTTCCAAAAATACCAGAATGGCGTTCTGCAATACCGTGTCCATCTGGTCGCCCCAGGATGTTGACAGCCGGCGAAAGACGGAAACCAAATCCGATGACAGCAGATTCTTTTCTTCTTCGGAGTGGGCTTGCAAAATATTGAATCCGATGGGGAACTCGACATCAGACGGATTCACCAACACCACGTCATCAATCCGGTTGGCGGGGATGAGGGTCAAAATCTGGTCAATCAAGTCACCGTGCGGATCGAGGACGGCCACGCCATCACCATGCTCGATGTCTTGGCGAATCAAATTCAGCAATAAGGAAGATTTGCCGCAACCGGATGAGCCGATGATATGCGTGTGACGCACCCGCTGGTCAGCCGTGAGGAAGACCGGCACCGTCTCGCCATTGTGTTCGTTGTCACCGATGACGACACCGGGCGGCTGCTGCACGATGGCGGGCGCTGCCTTGGTCCGTCCGGTATCGCGCAGCAAGGCGGGCGAACGCACGGTGCTCGACGGCAGATGCACGAAGCCAACCAGCTCGTCACTGTTCAAAATCATGCCGCTGCGACGGGATTGTCGGGCAATCACGTCCGCAAGGTGTTCTTCAAATGGGTATTCCTCATTGTGAAGCGGAATGAGGGCGTTGCCCTGCGGGTTGCCAAACACGCGGAGTGAGCCAGCAAGGTCGCGGGCGATTTCAGACAGGCGGTCGCGTGAAGCGGTGCGCGCCATGATGCGGACAACAGCAGCATACAGTGGCTTGGCGACTTTGTTCTCCGCTGCGCCGGCCAGTTCCGGCGAATTGACGAAGAACGGTTTGCCATCCGCATGGGTGACGGAATTGACGATATTCTCCGCCCAGAGATGTTGCACCGGCTGAAACAACACTTGAAACATACCAAGTTCGCCGGATTGTAATTCGGAAAGTGCGCCGACGATGCCAACAAATGGATCAAGTTTGCCGGTCGCCAGCGGCAGCATGAATTCATGTTCAAGACCGAACTCGACCGTGAACGCCTCGTCGCCATCGCTTGCAAGCCACGCTTTTTCCAAGCTGCCTTCCTGTTGCCTGAACTGCACGTCGGGGAAGTGTGACTGTAATTGTTTCCTAACCAGTGAAATGTCGGCTTCACAGGCCGCAAATTGCGCCACCACGCGCCGATGGCTACCGACCAACTCGAATGCCACCGGTTCACGGCACATGGTCAGATTGCGAAAAAACTGCTCGAACGAATCCCGCGCAAGGTCAAGATCGGCGGGCAAAGTCGCCTGCAACTCAATCAGAGATTCACGGATGAGCAGTGTTGGTTTGGGTTCTTCGTCGGGTTCAGCCAGCACTGGCGGTGGTGTCGGCGGGGAAGCAATCTTTCGGAACAGTGAACTCAAGAATGTTGGACGCCGGCCATCGTCCATCTCCGGCGTCTCAGTCATGGAGCGGTATTGGAAGGGAACAAATGGCGGTTCAGGACAGACCGGTTGCGGAAATATCTGCCAGCCCCGGCCACATTTTTCCCATTTGTAAAATTGGCTAGAAAAATGTTCGTGTGCCGTTGGCATATCCCTTCCCTTGTTAAGCTGTTATTTCTTCTCCGGTTCCGTCGGCCGGTTGAGTTCCACCAAGGCCGGCACATCTCCGACCTGCCGCACCAGTTTCACCCCCTTGTCCGCACAGACCTCCTCGGCGGCCTTTTTGATGAGCTCCGGCAGCAGCTTGCAATACAGCGTCCGCGTGTCCTGCCGATAGTAGCTGTCCATCCGAAACCAGTCCTCGTAGATGGTGGAGACGATGGGGATTTTCAAAAGCAGCGCGTCCAGATCGGCGAAAGCCGACGAGCCGGCGTTGCGCAAGACACCGGCCAGGGCGAACAGGAGGCTGATGGTCGCCATGATGGCGAATGGAAATCCCAGCGGCTTGACCAAGATGCCAGTGAGGAGAAAGAAGAAGGCCGCTGCCGCCACGATATGCCAGAGCCGGACGAGCGCCCGGACATTCACGGTGCGGCAGGAGAAAAAGTATATCTTTCCAAAGGGTGCGGCACAGGTATCAATCGCCAGCCGTTCGCGCATGAGGCGCAAGTAAAGCCGCTGGTCGGACAGCAATCCGCCTTCGGCGAATTCCTGTCGGACGATCTCCATGCCGGGAATCTTCAAGCCGGCCAGTTGCTTTTCGACGGCATCGTAGAAGTCGCGGGGCGGGAGGTGGAAATCTTCGGCGGAATACAGCCATGAGTCCAGGATTTCGCCCCGTTTGTTCTCAAACCCAAAGACGAACTCCAGGCAGCGCCGTATGCGTTCCCCTGTTTTTGGCTTGTCACCGCTTGTTTCCATAGACAAGTATTGGGCGGCATCATGGCACCTTGGGAATCCCTTGGTCAACGGAAAATCACCGGCGGGGAATGCAAATGAAAACGGAACATATTGCGGAACGTCAGGCAGGATACTGGCGGAGAACACTTCGTCCCTTGTATTGGTGGCTAGCGATGGTCTTGGTGATGTTCGCCATCCACCAACATCAACTGGCGATGGAACGCACTCGGATCAAATTCAACGTCACGATGTATGAGACGAATGTGCTCGAAGATGCCTTCGCCACCTTGGACAACCAACCAGTGACAAGCGGGGACAATATTTCGCTGGGATCGCACATTTTGGTCATTTCCCATCGCAAGGGCGAACCATTCACGACCAATTTCTTCGCTTGGTATGGCGGGCTTGACTGCGGGAAGGTCAATCTGAAGCGGGCGATGGGTTTCCTCAACATCAGTGCCAAACCGGCGGCACGCAGCATTACCATCAGCGGCCCGGAGTTTTCCCAGACGCTCAACGATTCCAAGGGCATCAATATGCTGGTGCCGACGGACAACTACCGCATCCGTTGCGAATACGAACGTTGGAACGATGAAGTGAACTGGGCGGTCAATCCCGGCAACAACCGGACCTGTATCTTTGACCCGCATCTGGGCGACTTGTCCATCACCAGCAGCGATATGCCGGCCACGTTCCAAGTCTCGAATCAGAATGGTCAACTGATTGAGCAAGGCGATTTGCCCGCCACGGTGACGGGGTTGCCCAGCGCCATTTATCAAGTGACAATCGAGCATAACGGGCACCGGTTGAAACGAAGTAGCTTTGTCGCACAAGAGAAAGCCAACACGTTGCCCGTCGAATTTGCCTTCGGGGCGGTGAATCTGGAATCCCACCCCTCCGGTGCGGCGGTCTATGCCGGAGGCAATTACCTTGGCACCACGCCGCTCGACGTCAAAGAATTGGATCCCGGCTTGGTCCACTTTCAGATTCAGTCACCGGGCTATGCCAATGCCGATGTCTCAGCCAATGTGACAGCGAATGAAACGGTCATGGTCAGCAGCAATCTCGTCAGCCTGGATTATGTCGAGAGGATGCGGGGCGCACAGAACAGCATGGCGTCAGGTGATTATCATCGCGCCGTGACCGACTTGGAACAGGCGCTGACCGCAAGGCCGGACGACACGGAGGCGTTGCGGCTCCACCCCATCGCCAAGGGGCATGAGTTCATTCAGACGGCGACGGAACTAGCGGCACAAGGCGATTTTATCGGCGCGGGTGATAAGTTGAAGTCAGCGCTGGAGATTTTGCCGGATGACGGGGAAGCCCAAAAATTACAGGCCGATTACCTGAAACACGTTCCGGAGCAGAAGGTTCGGATGAAAGAGGTTCAATCGCGCGAGGCGTTCAACCGGGTTTGTGCGGCCAGCCCGGGTTCCCGGTATTTCGACAGCCATGAAATCTTGTGCGGCACCAGGCCGGCGGACGAGGCGCGGGATGCGATTGTGCGGACGTTTGGCAACGAGATGCCCGCGTTCAAGGTAGTGCGCTATGTGTCCCTGGCGGATGGCAACTACGAGGTGGATATGCTGCAAGACGCGGAGAATCAGTGGTCCACGATGCGGCGGGAACTGTTGATGGTCATCGGCAGCGGCAAGGACGGCCAGACGGCAGTGTATTACAAGGTGAACGAATACCAGCGGAAGGCGGTGCTGAACGTCAACATCACGCTCAACAGCATCAACACCAATGACCGGCCGGAAGATTGGATTCCGGTGCATCCGAGCCGGATCCGGATGACGCCGGTCCTGTCCAATCAGGTCGCCATGGGCATTCACATGGCGGATCGGATTATCAGGATGGCGGTGGGGACTAATATGGAAGGCCAGTGAGGATTATATCAATATAATCGAGGGCGCAGAGGCCAATTGCGAATACGAACAATTCCCAGGGTTGCACCACGGCAGGAATTTGGGCGAACCGGCAGGAAAAGAAATATGCCGTGCCGAACGGCGCGGCGCAGATGTCGAACACCAGCTGTTCGTGGGTCATCCGCAGATATTCGCGTTTGGACAACAGGGTGCCGCCCTCGGCGAAATCAATGAAAGAATGAGTCGCAGACCGAGCGAGTTTGTTTGCCGTCATTTTTTTCTTGCACAAAAGGCTTCTTTTTACAGAATCCCTCGACGGGAATTCAAATGCACACAATGTTTTTGAAATCTGCACTCAAATAAATGAGTGCTTCTGGGGCTAATTCGGGCCAAGCAAATGCATGCCATTTTGGCTTTGCAGTTCGGTTTTGTCACCCCTGCTTCAAACGGGAACTGACAGACATCAGTTTTTTGGAAATTGATTTTCACCGCCTTCTTCTTCGCGTTCAGATTAACAGGGCTTAACACTAAATATCATGGCAACAAAAAAATCAAACCGGCGCTCTTTGGCGTTACAACTTGGTGGTGGCACGGATTATATCAGGTATGTTCAATTCATACATGAACCACATGGGCCTGACGCTCCACGAATAAACGAAATAGTTTCTAATGCAGACGCAAGATTTGGATTTTTGAACAAAAAGATTGGGGAATCGATTCAACAATTTCTCAAGCTGTCCAATGAGTCAGGCCGTTCAAATGTTGTTTTCAGGAAAAGCAATCAATTGATGGAGCCAAAAGAGCGCGACATGTCGGTTTATTTTTCATCCACCACCAACCAACATTTTTTATACAGGGTTGTATTCGATTTTGTAGGAGGTGAAATCGGAATTAATTTTAATTTGGAGGACAAAGAAAAGACTTCGGACAACCTGTCGCACCTTGTCGGTGTGTCTCACTCTAAAAAACAGGAGATACACGGTTCCGATGGCATGGTAGATACAATCATATATGCCAATCTTACCTTAGATGCCGTGCTTACGATACTCCACGACATTGCGCTGGACATCTACTTTTTCCATCATTATTTTGATCCACTCCTTGGTGGCATAAATGGGGATAATTCGCCGGACGTTAAGGCATTGAAGGACTTCTCGTCGCGCAAAGCCCAGTTCGTCATTGAAAACGGTTTTTCAATTTATGGCACCCCTGCCGCAAAGTTTCAAAACGCAGATAATTTGAAATATGTATCTTTTGCGGCTGTCTGCCGGAAGCAATTAGCGCTTGAAGCCTTTGATTTTAGGGAATACAGGAAGCTATGGCTTGATTTTTTCCACATATTTAACAGCGAAGTGTCAATCAATCCAACTAGTTCATCCGGGGCTGCCAAAATCCAGCATTTATCCAAACGATTGCTGCTGCACATTCTATCGCTAAAGGGGATAAGTGGGCAGTTATCGCGAACAAGTTTATATAAAGAGTTGATGACCTTCCTTTCAAGAAGGCAGCGCAATCGAGCAGATTCAACATCCGACCGCAATACGATATTTTTTGTTATCACAACTGTCCGCCCTACGGAACACAGGAAAAGAAACCGAATTGCATCTCTGTTGAGATACCCAAGATGGCGAAGAAATCAGTGGCGGCTGTTTTCTAACCCTTCAGAGAAAGAGCTGAACAGCCTTCTACCTTACGTTCAAATCCTCAAACTAACCATATCATGAATGCCAATACAAGAAATAGAATCGGCGTCCAAGGCGAGCAACAGATTCGTAAAGGTGTCTATGTCGCCTTTATTGATGTGATTGGCGCACGGGAATATTCAGCTAGCACAGCGCAATTTTATACCAATCGCATCATTGAGTTTCAAAAAGCCCTGTATGAACAGCAATTGTATCTTAGCAGCAATAATAACGATTGTGCGGTGTATGTGTATAGTGATTGCGCCTTCATGTATTCCAAGTCCCCGACAGCTTTGCTGGACTACTTAATCAGGGTAAGAAGATATTCGTATTGCCGTGGAAATGGAGGAGACACCGAGCCTTTGTTTTTCAAGGCAGCCATAGTTAAAGGTGATTTTGAATCAATGGACGTTTGCCGTCTGGCAATTAAAGGAAGGAATGAAGACTCCAAGAAGACCGCAATTGCGGACAACATAGTGGAGGGTATTAGTTTTAGTTGGCAGGCAGTCGAGGTATATTTGGCTCACGAACGATCAAAAGCCATAGGCATTTGGGTGTCGCCCAGTGCTGCCAAAGACAAAGTTGTCAAAGAAAGACTACTAAACAACATCCACTTTCCGCTCAGCCGGCAAGAAGGACCGCAGATTTTCTCGGATGTTCGTTTCATCAAAGAAGAACTGGTTGACAGCGTGCTGGACGACATACTTAGGGCTTTTTTTAAGGCCAAGGTAAAATCAAAGAAATTTGAGAAATACTACATTCCTATTTTGTGTAACTGGGTTCAAAGTCTTGATATAAAGTCTTTTTCGGATAACACGACAAAACTCGACCAACTGAAAGAAGGTGATGGGCGGATGCTTTATCTTTTAGGAACCGGTTATTTTGAGCGAGCCTTTAGCTCAGTGCATGGGCTTGGTTATTTCTATTTGACCGTCTTAAATCATATTTACAAAACATATTTTATTATAAAGCGAGATAGTAATATGGAAGACATTAAATCGGGGGTTCAATTACCAAAGTCTATAGATGCAGTTGAACGTTATTTGTTACGCCTGAAACGAGTCCAGAGTGCAATCCCGTCGATGCCGGAGGAATTTATGGGGGCAGCCGCACGGCGGATTTTTCTGGATCGTTTAACAAAGCTGCGGTAATTGAAAATTACCACGGTACTTATCATCAAGAAGGCTGCCAACGCGGTTTCAATATTTCATCAGGGGGCTTCGTAAGAATTGACAAAACAAGCGCATTTAGCTAGTCTAAGTTGGTTAATGTTCCTTACAAACTACAAAACAACAATCGTGGCTAATGAAAACAACAAACAGCACCCGATTGGTTGTGTCAGCATTGATTCGTAAAGGGAGGCCGGGGGAGGCATTTATTGCCGCCAAGTTGGAAAAGCGGGAGCTTCTACCCGTCGAAATTCGACAGCTAATCAAGGCAAGTATTCGCAGTGGTCGATATGTAGGTGCATTGCAAGCCGCAAGGCTTGCGGGGCGCAAGCTTACAAACTCAGAGGTCGAACAACTCATTCAAGCATCCATCGGTGTCGGACTAGTCCTGGATGCCCTTCGAGCGGCCAAACTTGTCAGTCGAAAACTAACCTCATTGGAAGCCAGACGGCTTATGCATTCTTGCCTGCGGAATGGCTGGTTGGCCGATGCACATAAGGCTGCTAATATCCTCCAAAAATCAGAGACACAATGCAATCACAGTAGATAACTCACAGCCCCACAATTTATTGTGGGGCTTTTATATGGGATATTGTAACAATCAAAATGCCCCGACATTTGAATTAGTCCTGGGGAGTGTTTTAACTATTATAATACCCGCTATGCCGTGCTCCGAATAGCGGGTATTGTGTTGTATAATTGACAATGCTGAGTTCAAAAATAGAAAAGAGGCGATTCCTCAATGATTTGAAAAATCGCCTTGTGTGCTCGGCATTACTCAGAGCTAAAAGAAATAGCCCAACTCTCGCAATGACGCCCTATTGCTCCCCATAATGACGTGATCCAACACTTCGATTTTCAGCAATTGCCCGGCCCGGATCAAATCCCGCGTCACCTTGATGTCCGCCTCGCTCGGCGACGAGTCGCCGGAGGGGTGGTTGTGCATCAGCACGATGGCTGATGCACAACTCACAATTGCCGCCCGGAATACTTCTCGCCCATGGATTAGCATGGTGTCCATTGTGCCGATGGTCACTAGTTGATGTCCCTTTACGCGCTTCCGCACGTTCAGGAACAATACCACGAAACATTCCCGCTCCGGATCGAAGTAGGGATGCGTCGCAATGTGCATTCGCCAGTAGGCGGCGGCATGGTCGGGCGTTTCGCAGACAAGGAGGTCGGACGGCACCGGACAATCGCGCAGTGCCGTCACCTTGTATTCCTTGGGATTGAAGTCTCTCATGCCGTCACCTCGCTCTCTTGAAACTTCCGGTCGAGAATGAAGTCAGCCGCCTTCTGTGCCTGTGCCGCCGCATAGACGATGAGTGTCTTGTCATTCTTCAACTGCGTGAGCCAGTTCTCGACGTAGGCGGCGGAACTGTCAATCGTCCGCTCCACGATGCCGGCCTGACCGCACAGAAACGCGCTGCCAAGCTCGGCAACCAACTCCTCCTTGCAGTATGGATCGGTGCCGAAGCCGTTGCGTTCCGTGATGCTTTGACGCTTCAACCGCTTCTCATGGCCGGTGGAATGCACCAGTTCGTGAAAGAGGGCAGCGTGGTATGCCTCCTCGTTCTCGAACCGTTTCTTCTCCGGCATCCCCACGATGTCCTGACGCGGGGCATAGTAGGCGGCGGTCATGCCGTGTTTGATGACAGGTGGTTGCGGCATCTTGGCCACAATCTCCACCGCCTCAGTTGCGACAAAGGCTCCTTCCTCCGCTTTCGGCACGTCCTTTAATTTCAACCCCTCGCATTGCGAGGCGTTGAAGACGTGATACAGCCGCAGAAACGGAATCTTCTCCACCTCGCCTGATTCCTTGTCCGTCACCTCCATCGGTTTCCAGAACACGACGGGACACGACTTCTCGCCCTTCTTCACATTCCCACCAAGCTGCACGGCCTGACGGTAGGTGAGCCAGTTCGGCGATTCATACCCCATGCTCATGAGCAGGAAGGTATTGATGCCGCGATACGGCTTTTGGGTGATGAGGTTGCGAGGCATTCCGGTCTGGATCTGCCACGGTTTGTGCCACGGCACGGTGCCTTGTTCCATGAGCGCGACGATGCGCTCGGTGATACGGTCATACGCTTTGGTATTCATATTAATCCTTTCGTTGTTGATGTTTGTGAATGAACCCTGTGTTCCCATGATGAAGCGTATCGCGGGATGGCATTGCGATGCAGGAGGCCAAACTTGCCAAATCTGGCAAGTGTGGATTGGGCAAATAAAAACCGATCACGCTAGGAGCATGACCGGCTGTGTTCAATCCGCCTTGAATTTGAGCTGTGACACCACGCATTCGCCAACTTCAACGTCATCGCGCGGGCCGAGATACACTGGCTGATACAGCACGCCGCTTTCCTTAAACGCATGGAGATAACGAATATCGACGATTGCGCCAACCGGGGGAACTTGATGATTGGCCGGGATGGTGACATTGCCGCACGATACCAAGCTCCTTCCCTGAAACAGACTGACCTCGACGCTCCGCTGGGTGTTGATCTTCACCACAATGGCCGACACCGTAGCAACAAACTTGAACTTCAACTGCGGTCCGCCACGGTTCGGTTTGCCCGGCACATACGGTGTATCGAGTCGTTTGAACACGATGCCCTCGCGGTTCTTGCTCCGCAGCCGTTCCCACAGTTCGGTCTTCTGCCGGGTCTTGAACGCGGTTTCGACCAGATGGATGTGTTTGAATCCCGTATCGGATAACAGCAACAGATCCGCCAGCAAAGAGAACCGAGTCCGATACGGCAACGAACGCAGATTTTCGCCGTTCAATTCGAGCAAATCGAAGGTGTGGTAGTCGTCGCCAACGGATTCGCCGTCGGGAATGAGACTGCCGGACATGGTGCTGAATTCCTTTGCTATCGTCTCCGGCAAACCGACGATGAATCCCTTTTTATTGATTCCCTCAATGCTCTCGTCTTGCTTGCGAACCAACAGATGCCGTCCGTCGAACTTTTCCTGGGCGCAATAATTGTCGTCGCGCAGCAATGCCTCAATCTCGGCTTCCTCGATGGGATTCAGCAGTTGAGGCAAAATGCCTGATGCCTGTTTGTCGCTGTGCTGATACGGTGTGCCGTCCATGTCCTCGGTGTATCCCCTCGCTTTCTTTTCGCCGATGAGCTTGGTGTGGATTTTCTTGGCCGTGTCGTAATCCACCGGCGACGATGTTTTCGTTCCGGTGGTCAGGGTCGAACCACGCCGTCCGTAGGCGAAATTGACGACGAACTGGTTGCCCTTTGGCTCAATCGCGGCCTGATACACTTTGTCGGATGAACCTTCGCGGTAATAGAGCGTGACGCGCTCTGGTGTGACTGCATTCATGCTATTCCTTTCGTTTGATGGTTGTATTGTGAAGAACCCTGTGAACCCACACGAAGCGTATGCCGAGAGAACAACTGAAGGCAGGCGGCAGAACTTGCCAAAACTGGCAACCAAAGAAAAAGGGCGATTCAATGAATCGTCCTTGTGTGGGTCATCTCCGCTTGCGGTTAAGCACCGGAGTTTCGGACTGTGGTGAGATGCGAAACAGCTTGGGCGGTGGCTGGAAACGAACAGGTTTGTCGAAGCGGGTTTTGAAGTCCCGCACCGGCTGATTCATAATCACCACCGCCGAGCATTCGTTGACGCGAATGACGCGGCAAAGTCGGTCATTGAACCGGATGACATCACCGGCCCGCAGCTTGAACGGATACTCCGCAATCTGCCAGATGATGCCAAACTCGGCCTGGTTTGGATCGTGGCCGTTGAGCCTTTTCCCGTTGTGCAGCTTCGTTTTCATACGCCACAATCCTCCATTGCGTCAACGATGGCGTCCTCGTCGTCGCCCAACAGCTCGACGATGCCGGCTTTGAGCGCGGCCTTGTCCGGGTCGGGTTTGGCGTCCTTGGGACAGGCTGGACACCGCATGACATTCAAGACCGATCCGCCGAACTCAAAGCCGATGGCCTTGAACTTCTCGCGGTAACGGCCGAGCAACTTCACTTTTGGTGATAACTGCGTCCATGCTTTGGCCTCGGCATGGGACAGGTCGGTTTCGTAAATGGCGTCGTGCCGCAGGTGATACGCATCCCACGGCTCGCCACAGGTGGTGCAATGAACATCCATGATGAATCCTTTTTTGTTATGGTTAAATGGATTTGTGAATCCACCGTGAAGCGTATGCCGCCGACAGAATCTTTTGGAGGGGGCAGAACTTGCCAGATATGGCAATCAACGGGCGAGTGGGGGCGAGCGGGTCTATTCGTGCAATTCGTGTCGTTTTTTCCATTGACCTGCCGGGGCATCGGCGTAGCATCAGCGGAACATCTCATCGGGCAACATGGCTATGAAATCAGGACATCAGGACGGTAAAACGGAACCAGCTTCCCACGCAACGGTCTGGAACTTCGTCCTTGGTAAATGTTCCATGGGCGTGGATTTATTTTCTTGGTTGGACTGCGGATGTCCTACCGGTCGGAATATGATTTACGCCAAAACAAATTGTGATTCCACGCACACAAACAAAACAACAAACCGGGACGGGGTGGAACTCGCCTCAAAACGCTGAAATTCTTATGGCTCAATATCAGATTGTTTGCACAACGCGCGGACCA
Organism: Limisphaerales bacterium; assembly: GCA_003151855.1. Classification (GTDB taxonomy): domain Bacteria; phylum Verrucomicrobiota; class Verrucomicrobiia; order Limisphaerales; family UBA11358; genus UBA11358. The sequence continues at coordinate 18,530 of PLYV01000275.1, forward strand.
TACGGCCAGACAAATCCTCACTCACATATTATGGCCGTCGGCACCGGTTCATTTAGCGGTTTTGATAGGTATTGGTCTTTGGAGCAAGTGCTTGCCGCAATGTCGAATGGTGATATTTTTTACACCGTTAGTCCAAGCACAAGAGCGGTGGCGTTGGTGGAGTATTACCACTGTGCATGGTGTGGTTTGTATCATATTCGGTCAAAGCCCGACGCTGTTACAGATAACAACTTGGACAACCTTAATGCCTGTAAAATTTGAAATTAACGAAATGCAATAAATCCGTAAAGGTTTCCAATGAAAATCTCAAAAGTTCTGCTGCGTTGGTATCGGTCTTTCAACATAAATTATGTTGGCTATGTGGATAGGCGCGATGGCGCAGTTGTTCGCCCGTGGAATTTGTATGGCAGAGAAGCAACGGACGAAGTTTTGTTTCCATTCATTGAAATTCCCATTGAAGGTGACGCGACAACAATCGTTGGCGGAAACGAAAGTGGCAAATCACACTTGCTAAATGCTATTAGCAAAGTCTTGACCGGAAAGGGAATTGAGAAAAGCGACAGCTTCAGCCGCACTGATCTTTGCCATTTTGCTGGCGTCGGAAATAAAAATGCAGATGCGTGGCCAAATGTCGGGCTTGAAATCCAACTGGAAACAAAAGAGGAGTTTCAAACCATTTTAACCGCTATTGGAGCAACGATTTCTCCCGCTCACATGGTAAAAGACGCTAGGATAGTTTTAATTCTATTAAACGATCAATCGGCTGTTCTTTATATCGGGCTGAATGACTCACCCACGTTGCTTGACTCGAAAAAACTTGCCGCTTTGCGGAAAGTTTTGCCAACGGTAAAGTTTTTGAACTCGGATGTTGCGATGGCAGACCAAGTTCCACTGGTTAATCTGCTGGCAGCATATGACCCCAAAAAATATGGGGGCGAGAAACTCTACGATGCGTCCGCTGCTCAAATGGCTGCGGATGTATTAAAGAGTTTAAGCATCAATCCGGGACAAGCAATTCCGGATGCCGAATTTCAAAAGATTTCTGAAGCGAAAACCCGCATTGATAAAGCCCGGTTGGATGTTAGTTCTGCTGGCAAGTTGGAGGCTTTGTTATTTGGAGACATCCTCGGCATAAAGATTGAAGCTTTGGAATTTCTTAAGACTTTAGCCGCAAGCGAGCGGAGTAGTGCGGAAGGCCTTATCGGCACATGGAACGGCGAACTTGAAGAGAAGCTTAATTTGTCTCGTTACTGGCAACAAGATGATCAGTTTACGCTGCTAATAAATTACAAAGACGGGGTTCTATATTTCGAAATCAAAGACAAAACAAAATCCATATATACCTTCAAGGAGCGGAGTTCAGGTCTTCGCTATTTTTTAAGTTATTATATTCAAGCAAAAGCGCTCGAACTATCCCAAGGGTATCGCAACTCAGTCATTTTGATGGACGAACCTGATAGTTTCCTGTCAACGCTTGGACAAAAGAACCTTTTAACGGTTTTTGAATCTCTCATCAATCCAGATTCCGCAACGGGCACTTGCCAGCTAATTTACACCACACATTCACCGTTCCTCGTGAATCGGAATTTTCCACGCCGGATTCGTTTGTTACGCAAGGGCGACGCCGAAGAAGGGACTCAATTTATTGACCAAGCAATGGTTCGACGTTACGAACCCATTCGGTCTGCACTTGGCATTGACTGTGCACAAACCCTTTTTATGGGGGCCACAAATCTTGTTTTGGAAGGCCCGACCGATCAGTTTATTTTTGCTGAATTGGTTCGACTTTTCAGCACACAAGAAACTATCGGAGAACTCATTGACCTAAATTCGCTAACAATTGTTTCCGCCGATAGCGCAACTGGTGTTGAAAAGCTTTTGGAAGCTTCTCAATGGGGGGATGAACCAATTCCTGCCACCGTTGTGCTTCTTGATTCTGATTCCGAGGGCGACATTGTTTTCGAGAAAATCACTGGAAAGGCGAGGAACAAAAAGCGAATGATTGAGGATGAATTTGTCGCCAGAATTAAAGATTGCTTCGGCGTCGAGCATGGGGCTGCTATAACCATTGAGGATATAATACCGATTCGATTGTTCAGCGGAGCTATTTTGGCCTATGTCGCGCACTGGTATCCGAATTTGGCAAAGGAGTCAGAACCCAAAATTCGCCAAGGAATAGAAAAAACTGATTTTGGTGCCAACGGGTTGGTTTCTGGTGGGCAAAATCTCTTTAAGGAAATTAAATTGGAAAATAGCGGGTATGACAAAATGGGGGTTTTGCAGGAGCTCGTCAGGATAGTAGCCCAATTGCAGCGCGATAAACCTGACGATCAAGATTTGAAATTGTTGCGAGCCAATACACTTTCCCTGTGCGCTTACTTGAAGAAAAAAATTGAGGATAGCCGACAGGTTGCAAAGAGACGTTCTGGGAAGCAATCGGTGCAGAGAATAATTCATGATTTTTTGGTCAGCCACAAACATTCAGTTGTGACTTACGATCTTCAGATGCACTTCGAGCGCCTACAAAATGAAGCTGATGCGTTGGGACAAGATGGGGAAAAATTAAAAGTGATGCTTGTGACTTGGATAAATGAAATTCAGGCTCAACGCAACGCTGGGCAAAAACGGTTGAGTCCAGAGCAATGGAAAAAATGGGCATCACGCCTTGCGGTCACACATCATAATCCTCTCGATCCGTCGGCTGCTATGGAGGCAAATCTGCCAAAGGAACATTTGGCCGAACCAAAGGAAATCACAGTGCCGGCAACATCGTGAAGGCCGATTGATGGCTAGGACTACGACTTGATTGCGTTTATGAAAACCACTACATAATGTGGTTTTCTGTTGACGTTTTGCACAGGTTGTGGAATAAGAACATTATGTCAGATAAAAGAATATATGTGGAACAGCGGCCTGATCACAGTTATGCGGTCAGGAAACCCGGCGCGGACAGAGCCAGTGCCGTTGAACCCACGCAGGCAAAAGCCATTGAACGTGCGCGGGAGTTAAATCCTGGTGTGGCTCCGCACGTTGAGCGCGTGCGGCAAACTTCTGTTGGCCACCCTGACAAATGGCGCAAACCGTAAACATTCTTCGCAGTTCATTCACTGCTCCGCTGGCCATTGGAATAATGGTTGTCGGCCTTTTTCTTTTGTGCACGAAAAGAATCAGTGAAGGGTGTTTTCTTTTGTTGATGGTTTTGGGCGGTGCTGTGTGGCTTGTTCCGAAAATCTTGGATGGCCTAAACGAATTCAGCATTGCTCAACTCAATAACGACACAAGCCACCAAAATCTGCTGGCGGAAAAAGAAAAAACAAAGCAGTTAAAATTTCATGTCATCATTAAGTTTCTTGGCTTCGCAGCTCCCATAATCGGTCTAATAGTTTTTCTCTTAAAAAAATTACTTTTAGCTCATTAATTTCCGTAGTGTTACCATCATCAACCGATCACTGTTCGGTGACACTCTCCGGTGGCTATGCGATCGAACTCGCCAAACAGATGCGTGAATCCATTGGAGTCATCAGACCATGCTGGAAGCGGCAAGAAAAAGTCCCTTTCAAACGAAAGGGACTGTGAACTAAAGAGCAAACTCCTGCTGGCCGAGTGATGCCGTGATTCGCTCTACTTCAATCGGCTTCGGTGGTTGACCCTGCTCCGCCGCTTCGGGTGCCTGTGGGCGCAACGCATACTCACCGTTCCATTGCTGGCCTTTCGAGGACAACGCGACCTCCATGTAGTAGCCGCCGATGATGTCCTCAAACGGTTTGGATTCCATTTCCCTAACCAGTGCGCCAAGTGCTTCCGCGAACAATTCCAGCTCCGGCCTCTGCCAATGTTTGGCTTCTTCGAGGTATTCCGCCTCACGGGTCTGTGCGGCAAGCGCACAAGCCGCGAAGCGGACGAACGCACTGAAAACACGGTGCGTGTCGTTACCACGAGCGAGCCGTTCAAGAATTGTGCGGAAGTCGCTTGGCGGCGACTTCTTCGCGCTCACGCCACGGCCTCTTGTATGGATTCCTGAGCGTGAAGTCTTTGAAGCACTTGTTGTATTTCCCCAGTGGATATTGCCCATTGCCGATGCGGCAGAGCCGCGATAACCTCCCATTTGAAGCGATGGTGGAAGTCTAGCGCCTGGGCATCATTCCTGCAATGGTCGGCCAGAATTGCCAGCGCCAGTTGTGCCGGTCCGCTGCCGCCATATCCCCATTCAAATCCCGTTGGACTGTGATTCCACAAGTCCAGCCGGGGATTCAAGCAGCGGCCGTCCACGGTGACGATGACGGCATATCCCTGCCGTTTGCCTTGGTAGGTCTTCATGCGATGCCATCCACGATGTCTGCCAACTCGTCGTCAGACAGATGTTCGGGCTCCATGTCCGGTCGCGGGAACTGATGCACCCGGACAAAACAGAACTTGGACAGGCGGCACGCGATGTCTTCGCGTCCGATGATGCCCGCCTCGTTTTCATCAAGCATGACGATGATGTGGCTGTCATGCTTGGTGTGCTGCCGGATCAATTCCTCCTGCACGGCAGACATGGTGCTGCCCATGAGCGCGACGACCTTGCGGTAGCCGTGCTGATGGATTTTCATGCAGTCAAAGAAGCCTTCGACGATGAGCAATGGCTTGTCGTCCGGCTCTTTGATGGCTCGGTCAATGTTGAACAACTCTTGCGACTTCCTGAATCCCGGCGGCAGCTTGTATTTGGGCGTGGCCTCCGGTGGTTCACCGGGGAAGCGTCCCGCATACGCCATCACCTCGCCTTTGGCGTTGTGGATGGGAATGGCGATATGACCCGCCATCATGCCCTTCGAACAGAAGCCGATGCCGAAATCCACGATGGTTTCGAGCGACAGGCCGCGCTCCTGCGTGAGATACGGATGCTCGCGTTCCAGCTTGTCTAACCGGAATTTCAAAGGCGCATTGGGCACGTTCTTTTCCGCCGGTGCTGTCGTGGTTGTCCGTGTCGCCGACTTCGGTGTCGGCTTGGGCGCTGGCGTGGCTTCCTCGGCCTCGCCGGTTTCGCCACGGTCAGCGGCCATTTCAGCGGGATTGAGATTGAACCATTCGATGGCTTTCAACGCCGCCGCATGGATGCTCACGTTCTCCATCTTCTCAATGAAGTCGAGGACGTTGCCGCCATGTTTGCATTCTGAAAAACAATTCCAGATGTTCTTGCTGATGCTCACCCGGAACTGCGTCGGGTTGCTGCCCTTGTGAATCGGACACGGCCCATTCAGGCTGTCGGTGCCGCGTTTGAACTTGTCGAGGATGCCGTAGTGCTCAAGCACCTGCTCCATGGTGATGGCCGCTTTGACGGCTTTGAAGTCAACGAACGCTGTTTTTGCCATATAGATATACTCCTTTGGTTATTGATTTGTGAAGAACGGTGCGGCTCGTGAATCGAGCTGCATCCACAGATCATGCTACCGGTTGGAATTAAACCGGGGAGGCGGCAGAACTTGCCAAATCTGGCAAGTCGAGGAGTGGGGACAATTCGCCGGTTTTGCCGTTGCGCCAGACCGGTGAGAACAAATCTTTTTCCAATGCCGACGTGTCAGCGAAAAGAAACATACCGTGGCCACGCTTCAGTTGTGAACACGCCTCAAGGAGCGTCTGCACCCGCGCGGCGATGGTCGTGACGGTGATGACACGGAAGCGATGGATGCCAAGATGCCGCTGGTGAACCTTGTTGGTCCATGTTGCTTCGTATGCCAGCAGCTTGCGGAAAAATGACGTTTGAAACAGATGCTTGCGGACAACCGGCATGGTGCCCCGGTCGGCCTCAAGGAAGAAATATGCCCGCTGCACCTGACCGTTTTGATCTTTGTATTCCAAGGCAAACACCACATCGGGGATGACGCCGAGCTTCATGCCGCCTTGAATTTTTACCCACCATTGAAACGGTTGTTTTGCAACCGGCAATTCAAGCTCGTCTTCGTATAGCAGACGAACGCCATGCTTCCGGCAGGCGAGTTCAAGCGACACCATTGTCTCGGACACCAAGAGCGCGTGTTCAAGGAACACCCGACCAACGGCGTGGTTTTTCTCGCTCCATGCATCGGAATCTACGGCAATACCAAGCTCGTGCCGCAGCAACGCGCCTCCTTTATTTCCTAACCCGTATGCCAAAGGCTGTGAACCGCCACACTCGATGAATTTGACTTGGGCGCGTGGTCGTTCGAGGTAGCCATGATGAAAGAGCAACTGCAACCGCCGCACAATCTGTTGCTCGCTGCCGCCAAGCAAAGCGGTAATTTGATGGGAACGTAGAAAACGATGCCGGTGGATGAGTCGGATGATGTAGTGGTCACGGTCGGTCAACTGAAAAGGTGCGACCGGGGCAACGCGGCGGAAACGGGGTGAACATTTTTTCTCCATCCCGCCACAATGACGGATGCAACCGTTTCAAGACAGGCGGCAGAACTTGCCACTTGAGGCAAGCTTGATCTCTGTCGTCAATCATACTTACCCATACCAACAGTTTATTAAGCAGTTGCCACAGCGTTTCAAAATTGGCGAACAGCGTAGAAAACAACTCACCAGTGTTCATCGTTCCAGAATGAACACCTACTTGCGGTTGCAGATTCTCCGCGATGGCTATTGCTGGACGTAGCCCAAGTATGACAACCGGAACGCGAACGCGTGAGGACTCACTTGATATTTGTCGGCTAATGTCTTAATGGTCTTTTCTTCCATCAAGTCCACAGCCCCGATTTCATCAAGGTCTCTTTCGACGAACGCCTTCGGCATCAACAGTTCGGCGGCGAAGAGGTTAGCCTCTTTCTCGTCGATGTCGGTGCCTTTGCTTGATTCGTCGCTGCGCAAGCGAACCTCAAACCCTCGGTCAACGTGCACTTTGTCGCCGGTGTGGAGCAAGAAATGCCCTAATTCGTGGGCAATGGTGAAACGCTGCCGATTGGAATGATGGTTGCAGTTCACACCGATGATGGCGGACGACTTCTCGTGGTCGCGGAACAGAAAACCGGAAATGTCGCCCTCTACGCGGTCTTTTCTCACATCGAGGTGCATTGCATGAACTATTTGTTCGACATCAACCGGTGCGTTGACGACATTGTGCTTCTCCAACAAATCAGCGGACATCTCCCTGATCATTTTTCTACGGACGCTCATAATACTTTGGTTTTAGATGGTTTTGATATTTCCCCGACGATCCATTTTTTCTCCGCCACCGAAAGCCCGTTCGTCAATTTCTGCTCAAATTGAGGCTGTTCCTCTCGCTGGTCAGGCATCAACTGTGCAACGGGAACCTTCATGGCGGTGGCCAATTCAAAAAGGGTATGCAGCAAAAGCTTTTGCCGGCCCTTTTCGATGTTCGTGACTGAAGTGCGCGTTAAATTCACGCGCGTGGCTAGGCCTTCCTGTGTCAGCTTGGCGATTTTCCGTGTGTCCCTGATACGCTTACCAACGGTTTCATACAAAATCTTTTGCTTTTTGTTTGGTGACATGTGCGGTTGCTTACCAACAGGATGACCTAATAAAAATAGGGCATTTCGCACTCAATGTCAACAGGATAAACCGTTAGTAATACAAACATATCATTTCGGTAGGTTGTGGACATTGACAAACTCGCGGGAGGGCGTAAAATGGATTCAAGCTGGCGATGACGCTGGCTGTAACTACTAAAAACAAAATGGCTGATATAGAACTGCACGTCCATACGTGCGAAGGCGTGGAGCCGAAGCTGATCAAGATCGCTTCGGACGCCACGGTTGAACAACTGATAAAAGAACTGCAAGCGGCCGGTGCCGTTGTCGGCGAACCTGGAGAGGACATCGTCCTCTGGGTCGAAAACGAAGAGGTGGCCTGTGAACGTGGACGGAAGCTCCATGAGCACGGCATCGGTCACGGTCATCACATCCACTGCCACCGCTGCAAACAGGTGAATGTGTTTGTGACTCACGAATCGCATACCAAAGAGAAGTCGTTCGCGCCGTCGGCGACGATCCACAAGGTTTGCGAATGGGCAATCGAGGCGTTCGGGCTGCGAGGTCGGGAGCAAGACGAAGCTCTATATCTGCATGGTGATCTCAAAACTAAGCTGCCTGAGCACGCCCATGTCGGCTCATTCGTGAAGCCTTCGCACTGCGAACTCGATCTGTGCCTCGCGCACAAGGAAGCGCAGTCGATCGAGGTCGCCGTTCTCACAACCAGTGGTTCGTGGCCGCATGAAGGCTTTGAAACCGTGCCGGCCCACCAGTTGGTCAAGGTGGAGCTGCAACGCGCGGCCAAGAAATTGGTCCTCGCGGATACCAAGGGCTGGGTCGCCAAGATTGGCAATGTGGAGCTAAACGTCGAAAAGAGCTACCTCGACAACGGCTTGAAATGCAAAGTTGAAATCGATTACGGCCCTCCGGCAGGCGGTGGTGGCAATGAATGAGACGGCGTCCAAGATGCGATTCGATAAGGACGTCGGCACAATAGGTAACAGACTGCTTGGCGTCAGGGGCTGGAAACTTTACAGCAAGGAGTTTCCGGTCCTTGACGTCGGTTTTCAGGCAGAAGGTCGAACCGAGTTGCGGGTGAGGCTCGTTGCTACCAATTGGAACGACGAGCCGCCGTCAGTCGAACTGCTGGACAAAGACGGCAATTATTTGACAGGCCCCAATATTCCGCAGAATTCCGGCAGCGTATTCCATGCGGACAACCATCATTTGACGGGTCGTCCGTTCGTTTGCATGGCTGGCGCGCGAGAATACCACACGCATCAGAACCATGTCGGCGATTCGTGGGACAATTACAAACGCCGAGGCGGTTACGATTTGGGCGGGATCGTAACTCAACTCTGGAAAGTGTGGCAAAAATGCAATCCATAAATACGATTTTTGTCCCCTCCGCCATCGTCACCGAGACGCTGGCGATTCTCCAAAAAGTCGGGCGGCGGCGCTCCGAGTGCGTTGTCCTTTGGCTAGGCAAGCGTGACGCTGACCGCATTCGAATTGAGGAGGTGTATAAGCCTGACCAAGTGGCGAGCCGCGATTATTTCCGCATCCCAGAAGAATCGATGGAGAAGATTTTTCAGAAACTGCGCGAGCAAAGACTTTTCGTCGCCGCGCAAGTGCATACGCATCCCAATAAAGCTTTCCATTCGTATGCCGACGACGAGTGGGCAATCGTCAGACATACCGGCGCGCTGTCGTTAGTCGTTCCATATTTTGCAAAAAAAACGAGCGCGGCCACTTTCGGGACTGACACCGTCGTCTTCGCTCTCTCCGCCCTAAACGAGTGGATCGAGGTTGGGCCAGCACAAATTTTAAACCATTATCAAATAATCCCATGAAACTGAATGCGAACGCAGAAAACACGAAAACCCTGTCTGCCATTCTGGGCATCGACGAAAGCGAAGCGAGAGCGCTGTTGGATGCGTCGGTAGCAATCACGTTTGATCGCCGCGATGAGAGAGCAGCTAAATTCGCTTGGCACGCGCAACTTTTACTTTCTAGGACAATTCGGTCTGTAATCGCTGATAAGAGCGAGTCGAACGAGGATGTTGCCGTCGAACTCGTCATCGGAAATACGGTGCCTCGGTTCTCCTCGCCTTGCATATACGCATGGGGCAAAAAAGAAATGATAGTCGTTGCCAACGCGCCGATATGCGCGGGCAGCTTCGACATTCATCCGGTCGGGTTGTTGTTGGGAGCGTGTTATGCGGTCGGTGCTGTGCTCAAGAAGGCGCTCAAATTGCCGTATCCGTCAGCCGATACTTTGGAGATCAATCTGGCCGAACTCGTTGGGGACGATTTGGCTGAATTGTATGAGCCAGCGATTTTCGACGAAGCACATTTGGCAGGGGCCGGGGCTATCGGTAACGGGTTCCTGTATGGATTGAGTCAATTTCAAGTTCAAGGCAGGTTGCACGTCTGTGACGACGACGCCGTGAGTGACGGCAACCTGCAACGATGTCTGTTTTTTACCCAAACTGATGTCGATCTGCCAAAGGCCGACAGGCTGTGCCTTGCGGCGCGCGAACATCTACCGGGAGTGCAAATGTTCCCATTCAAGGGGCGCTTGCAGGACTTTCCTAACCGAAAGGGCTCTTGGCTGAAACGCCTGATCGTTGGCGTGGATAGCCCTCGCGCGAGACGCAAACTTCAAACCGAAATCCCCGGCGCTGTCTTTGACGCGTCAACCACCGGCGTTAGCGAAGTCGTCTTTCATTTTCATCGGCAACCAACCGACCATGCCTGCCTGTCGTGCGTCTATCACGAAAGCCCTGAAGAACACGCGCACGAAAAACACGTCGCGGATGCGATCGGGGTGTCGCTCGATGAAGTCAGGCAGGAACGAATTTCAGATGCGGCGGCTGCGCTCATTTGCAAACGGTATCCTCAACTGAATCCGGCGATCATCGCGGGAACCGCCTTCGATACGCTTTTCAAGCAGCTCTGCTCCTCCGCGCAATTGAAAACCAGCGAAGGGCGACAAGTGCTCGCGCCGTTCGCCTTCGTATCGGTCCTCGGTGGCGTTTACCTTGCCATCGAATTCATCCGCAGGCTGCACGGCAGCAGGGCTGATCTATTCAACGAGTGGCGGATTAGCCCCTGGTCAAATCCGGTCATCCGTCGCCGACGCAAATTGGGACGGAATCCCGACTGCGAATTTTGCGGTGATTCCGTCCTGGCACGCGCCGCCGAAACTATCTGGTCAAAGACAAAGTCATAATAATAATAAAATTGTTCTGTCTGAATTAGAATCCCTGTGCCAGAACAAAACACAGATGCAACCGAAAATAGGTTGGCGGGGTTGAATATCGCGACACAAGAGAACTGCATTACACTTTGCCGCGCATGGAAACACTCAATTCAACGATCAACTGGTTCATTGGCCATTGTGCCAATCACCGAAAACTCAGCATTCATACCCTCAAGGCATATCGCCATGACCTAAAAATATTTGGCGATTTCATGTCAAAATCAATGAATCCAGATGAAGCGGCACCGACTTCATCTGTCAACAAACAGTCAGTCCAAAACTGGTTGGCCAATATGCATAACGTCAAGCCTCGCACTGTCCGCCGCCGCCTGGCAACCGTCAAATCCATGTTTTCCGTTCTGGAACGACAAGGGGGCATTGCCGATGATCCACTGGCACGTTTTCGCAGTGAAATTAAGGTGGGGAGCAGCTTGCCGCGAATTATCGCCCGTTCAACCGTGCGGTCGTTGCTACGGTCACCGCGAAAACAAGCTGCCAGTGCTTTGCCATCTTGTTCCCGACTGATGCAGGAAACCACGTTGTTGGAAATGCTATTTTCCACTGGAATGCGTGTAAGCGAGGTGTCTGGACTCGCCATCAAGCAGGTGGACATGGATCGTCAGGTTATTTCCGTTCACGGAAAAGGAAACCGAGAACGAGAAATTCCAATCGTTTGCGGTGCTTTTCAGGATGTGTTGGAAACGCAAATCGCATGGCGATACCAAAATGGTGGAATGGCAGATTTGTCCTTGTTTGTGAACCGGCGTGGTGCTCGTTTATCAGACCAATCCATTCGCGCGATTTTACGCCGGCACGCGAATCGCATTGGCTCAAAGCGGGTGACGCCCCATATGCTACGGCACACCATAGCCACCCTGCTTTTGGAAGATGGGGTTGATTTGAGGCATATTCAGCGTCTATTGGGACACAGTTCAATCACTACGACGACGATTTATACCCATGTCAGTGAACGCAGTCAGCGCCGGGCATTGGCTCAAAAACACCCACGAAACAAGATGACAATTTGAAAAATGCGCTGTCGTCGCATTTCGGATTTTGAGGAGTGACCAAGAAACTGTTGCTTGGGCCGCAAAAATCCAGTAAAAGCTATGGATAACTAAAAATTATCCGTTG
>PLYV01000132.1 GCA_003151855.1 Limisphaerales bacterium
ATGCCCGACTCGCAGGGCGTGCCGGAAGCCGACATCGAAGTCGCGCGCCGCGTGGGTTGCACGAAGGTGAACATTGACACCGACCTGCGCATGGCCATGACCGCCGGCATCCGCAAGGTGTTCGCGACGAACCCGAAGGAATTCGATCCGCGCAAATACATGGGTCCCGCGCGCCAGATGGTCAAAGACCTCGTCCGCCACAAGGTTAAAGATGTGCTGTGCTGCTCCGGCCACGCGTTCGACTGAAATTCTGTTTAATCAAAAAATCCCCAAGCTGGCAACGGCTTGGGGATTTTTATTTGCGCCGTTCCGGTTTTGAGTTTTGGTAATCCGTGCTAGGCTGAAACCGATGCGAGCCTGCACCACAATTTTGTCCGCGCGCTTTGCGACGCTGTTTCTTTTCACGGCGCTGGCCGTTTCAACTCATGCTGGCGCGTTGTTGGTCGGCGACACGGTTCCGGCGTTTTCAGCGAAGGACCAATTTGGCAAGGAGTTCAAGCCAGTGGCCGGTTTGCGTTTTTTGCTGCTGGGATTTGACATGGGCACCAGCAAGACCGCCAACCTCAAGCTGGCGGATTTGGGCGCGGGCTGGCTGGAAAAACATTCGGCAGCCTATGTGCTGGACATCCACACCATGCCCGGTGTCGCGCGCCTGTTTGCGCTGCCGAAGCTGCGGAAATATCCCCACCGCATCGTCCTCGGCGACGACGAAAAGATGCTGGCCGCCTTTCCTCGCCGGCCGGAAAAAATCACGGTGCTGGTTTTGACGCCCACGGGAAAGATTTCCGAAATCCGTTATTGGAATCCCGCCGGCGAGACACTTGACGCCGTCTTGCGTTGAAACCCCTTCGCGGTTTGGCGGCTGCCGGCCCGGCCACGAACCCGCCCGCTAACCGCCGATGGCCGTCATCACGCGTTGCGGCTGGTAATTGTTTCGGAACAAATGCTCGGCGGGCTTTTGCCCCAGCGTTTCGCAAATCAATTCCCGCAAACGCGCGATGTCAACCTGCGGACGCAGGGCCGGTTTCAAATCTGTTTCCAGATGGTTGCCAAGGCATGGACGCAGCTTGCCGTCACACGTCAGCCGCATCTTGTTGCAGCGCTCGCAAAAGTGCAGGTCGCTCAACGCGCCGATGAAACCCACCGTCACGCCACGCCGTTTGAACCGGTAATACTTCGCCGGGCCAAAACCAAACGATTCCGTGAGCGGCTCCAATTCATCTTCGCGCTCAAACTTGGCAAACAATTCCGTCACCGGGAAAAAATTCTTTTCGCTCAACATTTCCGTCAGGCTCACCGGCATCAGTTCGATGAAGCGGATCGCCAGATCATGTTCCGCCGCGAAGTCGAGCAGCCGGAAAATTTCGCCGTCGTTTTTCCCGCGCATCAGCACCGTGTTCAGCTTCACGGACTCGAAACCAAGCTCCTTCACCAGCCTGACCCCGCGCAAAACCGGCGCGACATCGCCGTTGGTGACCGCGCGGTAAATCGCCGGGTCGAGCGCGTCGAGACTGATGTTGATCCGGCGCAAGCCGGCGTCAAACAACGGCTTTGCGAGTTCCGGCAAACGGGTTCCATTCGTCGTGAGCTGCACGGATTCAACACCCGTGGTGGCAATCAGGTCGCGGATGAATTCCACCACGCCTGGACGGATCAGCGGCTCGCCGCCCGTCACGCGAAAGCGTTTGAATCCCAGCGCCGTCGTCGCGCGCACGATGGCAAGCAGCTCGTCGTAGGCAAGAATTTCTCCACGCGGCAGCCATTCCGCATAATTCTCCGGCAGGCAATACAGGCACCGCTCGTTACACCGGTCGGTGATGGAGAGGCGCAAATAATCAACCGTTCGTCCAAACGGGTCGGTGCGGTTCGAATTCATTTTTCGGCCGGTTGTTTTTCATGCGGGTCTTCGCCGCGCAGATGCGCCAGGCCTTCGCGGATGGCCGGCGCGAGAATTTCCAGGCACTCGCGCACCGCCGACGGCTTGCCGGGCAGGTTGACAATCAAAGTCCTTCCACGCGTGCCCGCCGTGGCGCGCGACAAAATCGCCGTCTTCACCTTCGCGAGCGATTGCATCCGCATCGCTTCGCCGAAGCCGGGCAACTCCTTTTCAAGCACCGACTGCGTCGCCTCCGGCGTCACGTCGCGCGACGAAATGCCCGTGCCGCCGGTCGTCACCACCAGATCGCAGCGCAGTTCGTCGGCGAATTTCTTCAGGGCCGTCGAAATTAACGGCTGCTCGTCTGGAACAATCACCGCTTCAAATCTTGCACCGGCAAAAACGTCACGCAGAGCTTGTTCAATCTCCGGCCCGCTGCGGTCTTCGTAAATCCCCGCACTCGCCCGGTCGCTGATGGTGACGCGTCCGATTTTCATTCTTTGATCTTCTCCACAACGCGGAGGTTCTCGATCCGCATCGTCTTGTCCACGGCCTTGCACATGTCGTAAAGCGTCAGCGCCGCCACGCTCACGCCTGTCAGAGCTTCCATCTCCACGCCGGTCTGCGCCGAGGTTTCCGCCGTGCAAAATATCTCCACGCCGTCGCGCCGCACCTTGAAGCTCACTTCCACATGGCATAACGCGAGCGGATGGCACAGCGGAATCAGCTCGCTCGTGCGTTTCGCCGCTTGGATGCCGGCGATCTGCGCCACCGTCAAAACATCGCCCTTTGGCAGCGCATTCGTTTTCAGCGCGCGGATGGTGGCCGAGGCGCAAACCAGCTTTCCCGCCGCCACGGCGCGGCGATGCTGAACCGGCTTGCTACCGACGTTCACCATGCTCGCATTGCCGTGCTGGTCCAGATGTGAAAATGTTTTCTTTCGGGTCATTCGCGTGGTTCGTGATTCAAAAGTTTGCCGGCAGAAAATCCACCGCCGCGCCGGCCGCCAGCGAATCGCAGTTCGCCGGCACGCGGATCAATGCGTTCGCCGCCGCGAAGCACGTCACGTCGCCGGAACTCGCCCACGGCAGCGGCCGTAATTCTGCCAGTTCCAGCCGCGCCGGCCAGAGCGTATCGCGCGGACACGCCGCATCGGTCAGCGCCGTCGTCAGCCGTCCGAGCAAAAACTTCGGCGGCGCTTCGCCGGTGAGTTTGGCCAGCGCCGTCGCCACCGCAAACTGGAAACAGACAAAGTGCGCCAGCGGATTGCCCGGCAAACCGAACGCCACGCGGTTTCCGCTCACGCCAAAAATCAACGGCTTGCCGGGCCGCACGTTGACCTGCGAGAAAGCGGTTTCAAAGCCGAGCCATTCGAGCAACGGACGCGTAAAATCTTTTTCACCCACGCTCGCGCCGCCGGAAACCAAAACGAGCTCAGCCCGCTCAATTTCCGCCTTCCACTTTCCGCTTTCCGCTTTTGCCAGCTGAAAACCCTCCGGCAGATGCGCTTGAAAAACCTCGCACGGCCAGCGTTGCAGCAGGCTGCGGATCAAAATGGAATTACTGTCACGCACCTGGCCCGGCTGCGGCGTTTGCGCCAGTGGAATGATTTCATCGCCGGTCGTAAAATGCACCACGCGCAAGCGTGGACTCACCAGCGGCTGTGCGCAACCCGCCGAAGCCAGCAGCGCGAGTTTGCCGGCGTCCAGCCGCGCGCGGGCCTGCACCAGCGGTTCGCCGGCCTTCACATCTTCACCGCGCTTGCGGATGTTTGGCACGCTTTCGCGTTTGATAATTTTGATTTTGCCGCCGCTGCGTTCGACGTGTTCCTGCATCACCACGCGCAATCCACCGCACGGCAACGCCGCACCCGTCGCCACGCGCACGGCTTCGCCGGGCTGAAGCTGACGCAGTTTCCAGTCAGCGGCGTGAATCATGTCCACGACTTGATAATTTTCCGCCGGATCGCTTTCCAAAATCGCGTAGCCATCGCGTGTCGAACGGTCGCAAGAGGGCAAATCTTCCGGCGCACAAACCGTTTCGCACAACACCCGGCCAAATGCTTCCTCCAACGAAACGCGCACCGGCGGCATCGGCTGACAGCGCGAACAAATTTCCGCGACGGCCTCGTCGAGCGAGCGGAGCGCGGGTCCGTGACCCGCAGCAATTTCAATGTGCCTTTGACTTTCTGAAGCGCTGCGGCTCATGGAGCCGCGCTCCGGTTGGACAACAGGCAGCGCCCGGCGTTTCCAAATCGGCACGTCCTGCTTGAGGCGGTCCATAAATTCCGCGAGCAGCGCGAAGGCCACGCCACGATGTTTCGCCGCCACACCGATGTAGATCGCCGTTTCACCGGCCGGCACGACGCCGACACGGTGAATCACCTTCGCCGCGAGACACGGATGCTTTACGGAGATTTCCGCGAGCAAACGGCGGATTTCGCGCTCCGCCATTTCGGGATACGCCTCGTATTCCAGCGCAAAAATCGGTCCGCCATTTTCCTCGCCACGAACAAGGCCGCGAAATTCCGTCCACGCGCCGGCAAGGCCGGATGCCGGCGGCGGAATCTTTTCCGCAATCGGCGCGTTGGTAAGTTGGACGGTGATTTCCATGAAACAAAATGCTCAGCCGCCCGAAACCGGTGGAATCAAGGCCGCCTCGTCATCGTGGTTGAAAAGCGTTTGCGGACCGGCATATTCCAGGTTGCGCGCCAGCCGCACGCTGGCGCGGTGCGCGGCGAGCGCAGGAAATTTTTCCAGCAGTTCTGCCCAGAGTTGTTCCAAACTCAACGGCGCCGCGACGGCGAGTTCAACCGAGTCACAGCCGGTCGCATCCTTGAGCTGGGCAAAAAATAAAACGCGCATGACGAATGAAAGTTTACATAGCAGACTCTAGCAACAGTTTTCCGCCGGCAAAAAACCGCCCGCCCGCCACGCCCGCGACGAGGACATTGGCCGTCAGCAACTGGAGCCGCTGGATTGTATTCAAGTCAGGCATGACAGGTCGGCGGGCGAGTTCAGGTTTTTGAACAGCCGCGCGAAGTCGTCGGGAACGTCCTCGTAGGCCGCCAGTCCGGCTTGCATGCAGGCGCTAGCAAACGACTGCGCGGCGTGGTTTCCCTGCGCGAGCATCTGTTCGACAAGCGCCAAGGCTGCGTGGGGATAGACCGCCGCCAGCGGCTCGACGCGGCCACCGACGCGCGGCACGACGCCCCGGCCCGCGGTTGCCATCATCAGCAGGCTGCGCAGAAACATCGCGTTCATCTCCGGCAGGTCCACGGCGAGGACGAGCACCAGCGGCTGCCGGGAAACCTTCAACGCCGCGTGGATGCCGGCGAGCGGGCCGGCGTCGGGAAAGTCATCCGCCAGCACCCGGCAGCCGAAGGCCGAATAATCCACACCCGGCCGGCCGGAAATCAGGATGTCCTCCGCATCGGCGGCGATGAGCGTGCCAATCTGGCGATCCAGCAAAGTCCGGCCGTTGATTTCCAGGAACGCCTTGTCGCAGCCCATGCGGCTGGATTTTCCACCGGCAAGAATGACGGCGCTGAAGTTCATGCGTCCACGCGGAGAGTTCCGTTGGTAAGAATCTGCGCCCGCAGACCGCCGCGGTTTTGCAGGAACTTTTCCGCGCCGGGCGCAAACGCCTGATCCATCCAATGGCACGGCGAACATTCCGCCACGCCGCAAAATTTCACGCCTTGGATTTCAAATTCTTTTCCAATGAGCGCGTTCAAGTCCGCGCCGGCGACGATGACATTGCGCCGTGTCACGCCGGGTGATTTGCCGGACAGTTTCAATTCGGCGCACAGTGCCTCAAATACTTCCTGCGCGAAAAAAGTGATCTGCCCTTTGTAGTTTTCCTTGAAACCGAAAAACCGGTCGCCTTTGATACCCTGTCCGGCGACACATTCGATTTCCGCGACTTCCACCGTCGGGTTTTCGCCGGCGGGCTGGCCGTGGTGGCCAAAGAAATTATGGCCGGGCGAAATGAACAGACGGCGGATTTTCATGCGCGGAAAAGGTTAGCTCACGTTTTCGCCGGCGCAAGCAGCCGGGCGATGAACTCGCGCTGCGCCGGTGTGAACGGCGCGGTTTCCGGCACGCGCTGCCCGCGCGCTGGGGCCTGCGCGAGATGGCGCAGCAGATGGTTTTTCTGCTCGGCGGAAAAATCCTCCGGGACGGCGTCCGCCACCTTGCACAGCGCGACGGCGGAAAATTTGAACTCCGGTTGCAACGAAATTTCGTCCACCACCTCGGTGGTCGTGGCGTTCACGCAAAGATTTTCGCCGAACAAATCGTTCCAGTGAATCGGCGCGAAACATTCGCCTGGACGCACGCGCGGCGTCACCGCCACCGGATAAATCGCGAAGCCGCGCCGCGAGGTGACTTTGACGAGCGCGCCCTGATGCACGCCGAGCTGCCCGGCATCGGCGGGATGGATTTGCAGGAACGCGCCGGGGTTCAGCTTGTTGAGCGAGGCGACCTTGCCGGTCTTGGTGAGCGTGTGCCATTGGTGTTCCAGCCGGCCGTTGGTCAGGATGAACGGAAAATCCGCGTCCGGCTGCTCCGCCGGCGGCAGAAACGGGCGCGCAAAAAAAATCGCCCGGCCGCTCTCCGTCGGAAACTCAAGCGAATCATCCGTCAAATAACGAATGGCCTTGCCCTGTCCGGCATCCGGCGCAAACGGCCATTGGCACGGGGCTTCGCGCAATTTTGAAAAATCCATGCCGCGCAAATCGTAGCCGGATTTGGGATTCCACGTCTGCCGGATTTCGTCGAACACCTCGCTGGCGTCCGCGTAATTGAAATTATTTTTGAAGCCCATCCGCTGCGCCACCTGCGTGATGATCTGCCAGTCGGCGCGGGCCTCGCCGGGCGGCGCGACGGCGCGCGGCATAAACGTGACATTGCGCTCGGAGTTCACCATCGTGCCCTCGGCTTCGGCCCACAATGCGCCGGGCAGCAGAATATCCGCGTAGCGCGTCGTCTCCGTCGGATGAAACGCATCCTGCACGACGACCAGTTCCGCTATTTGCAGCGCCGCGATAATGCGCGCGCGGTTTGGCATCGAGGCAACGGGATTCGTGCCGATGATCCAAATCGCCTTCACTTCACCGGCTTCGATTTTCTTGAACATCGCCACCGCATCCAGCCCCGGCGTCGGTGAAATCGTTCCGGCGGGGACATTCCAAATTTTTTCCACCGCCGCGCGGTCGGCGGCGTTCACCACTGCGCGCTGGCCAGGCAGCGTGTGGCTCAAGTAGCCGACTTCGCGTCCGCCCATGGCATTGGGCTGGCCGGTGAGCGAGAACGGTCCGCTGCCGGGACGACAGATTTTTCCGATGGCGAGGTGCAGGTTGCAGATGGCGTTCGTCTGCCAGGTGCCGTGCGTGCTTTGGTTCAAGCCCATCGTCCAGAACGTCGTGAATTCCTGCGATTCGCCGATCAATTGCGCCGCAAGACAAATGTCTTCCTCGCGCAGGCCGGTCAGATGCGCGACGCGTTCCGGCGGAAAATCCTTCAGCATCGCGCGCAGTTCCGTCCAGCCCTCGGTATGCTGCGAAATAAATTTTTCATCCACGCGCCCGGCTTTTTCGAACAGATGCAAAATCCCATTCAGCAAAGCCAAATCCGTTCCCGGCTTGATCTGCAAAAACAAATCCGCCTTATCCGCCGTCGGCGTGCGGCGCGGGTCCACGACGATGATTTTTGCGCCGGAAGATTTTTTTCGGTCAAGCAGCCGTAGAAATAAAATCGGATGGCACTCGGCCATGTTCGAACCAATGATCAGCGCGCAGTCCAGCCGGTCAATATCCTGATACGAGCCTGGCGGGCCGTCTGCGCCGAGCGACAGTTTATAGCCGCTGGCCGCGCTGGCCATGCAGAGGCGCGAGTTGGAATCAATGTTGTTCGTGCGGAGAAATCCTTTCGCCAGCTTGCCGGCGAGATACTGCGACTCCATTGAAAGCTGGCCGGACACGTAAAGCGCCACGGCGTCCGGGCCGTGTTCGGAGATGATTTTTTGCAGGCGCGCGGCAGTTTGTGCGAGGGCTTCGTCCAACGGCACCGGCTGAATTTTTTCCGCGCGGGAATTTCTGGCGAAGGCGGAAGCCAGCCGGTCGGGTGCGGTCAACGGCTCGGCGCAGGTAAAACCTTTGCTGCACAGCCGGCCAAAATTCGCGGGATGATTTTTGTCGCCGGTGACTTTGGCGACGCGACCGTTTTCCACCTGCATGACAATGCCGCAGCCGACGCCGCAATACGGGCAGACGGAGCGGACATTTTGCGCGGTGGTTTCAGACATCGGCCTCCATTGAAAACAAGGTTTGCAGCGCGTTCAAGTCGTGCCGCATGGAAAATTGCTGAAAGGATTCGCGGCCGGTGCGGTGCTTGAGATAGACGCAGAGCATTTTTTCAACCGTCGCCGGCAATTCGGTGGCGCTGACACCGGAAAAAATCTGGCGACCGACCGCTTGGTTTTTGCCAAAGCCGCCGCCGACAAAAACATGATAAGCATCCTCGCCGCGATTTTTGGTGCCAAGCAGGCCGATGTCGCCCATGTAATGTTGCGCGCAGGAATTCGGGCAGCCGGTGAGATGGATATTCACGGGCTGGTCGAGCTCCAGTTTTTTCTCCAGATGCTTGATGAGCGCGAGTGCGTGACCCTTGGTGTTGGCCTGCGCGTATTTGCAAAAGGAATTGCCGGTGCAGGCGATGACGCCGCTCGCGATGTGCGATTGCTTTGTCGCAAAACCGGCTTTTTCCAGCGCGCGCTTGAGCGTCGGCACGAAAGCGTCTGGCACGTTCGGAATAATAAAATTCTGCCAGACCGTCAGCCGCACTTCGCCGCTGCCGTAAAGTTCGGCCAATTCAGCCAGCCGCGCCATCTGCTTCGGTGTGATCTGGCCGACGGGACAGGTAGCGCCGACGTAATTCAAACCGTGCTGCTTCTGCGGAAAATCGCCGACGTGCGAGTGCGCCAACTCCTGCGACGCCCAGCGCATTTGCGCCAAATCATAAGGTGCGCGGCGGAGCTGCGTGCCGAGCTTTTTTTCGACGAGCACAAGATATTCGTCGAACGACATTGTTTCGAGCAGATGCTTGAGCCGCGCCTTTTTGCGGTTCGTGCGGCACCCTTTTTCGATGAATACCCGGACGATGGCGGCAACAACCTTGTTGATTTCATTGAGCGGAACGATGACACCGAGGTCGTTCGCAAACGCCTTGTGACCCGTCGCACCACCGAGCGCGATGCGGAAAAATATTTCTTCGCCGACCTTCACGGCTTTCGCGCCGATGTCGTTGGTGTCCTCGACGGAACCGATCAAGCCGCCGCCGTCGTAGGCGATGTTGAACTTGCGTGGCAGATCATAAAACACGCGGTCGTTGATGATGGTCTGCGCCAGCGCCTGCACGAACGGCTGCACGTCAATCAGCTCGACGGGATCAATGCCCGCCGTGGGATTCATCGTGAGATTGCGGATGTTGTCGCCGCCCGCGCCGCGCGTGTGCAAACCGATGGCCTGGATGCGGCGGAGAAATTCCGGGCAATCCTTCGGCTGGATGAGCCGCATCTGGAAATTCGCCCGCGTCGTGATCTGGACGTAGCCGCTGGTGAGTTCTTGCGCGATGCGCGCAAGCTCGCGGAGCTGGTGCGCCGTGACCACGCCGCCGGGAATCCGCAGCCGCGACATGAACGCGTCCTTCACCGGCGTCAGGAAAAATAGGCCGTGCCACTTGAACCGGAACAAATCCTCCTTGTCCGGCGCCTTGTTGCCGAGCGCGTTTTCCGCGAGCTGGTCGTAAGCGTCGAGCGGATGCAATTCACGCTTGATGCGTTCCTCGGCGATCAAATCCTCGCGTTCAGCCGGCGACGGCTCGACCTCGGCGAAAGTTTTTCCGCGCGCGGCTACGCCGGCGAACAGGCCGGACAAATATTCCTTCTGCTCCGGCGTGAAACCGGCGCTGGCGAGTGTTTCTGGAAGCGTGGTGCTCATCAGTAAACGTCGCGTTGATAGCGCTTTTCCGACTTCATTTTTTCGACATAAGCCTTCGCCTCGTCCGCCGATTTGCCGCCGGCGGTTTCAATCGCCTTGTGTAAAGCGATATCCACATCCTTGGCCATGCGGCTCGCGTCACCGCAGACGTAGAAATGTCCGCCGGCTTCCAACCACGACCACAGCTCTGCGGCGTTTTCGAGCATCCGGGTCTGGACGTAAATTTTTTCCGCTTGGTCGCGGGAAAAAGCCAAATCGAGCCGCGTCAGAAATCCGGATTTCTGCCACGCCGTCAGTTGTTCTTCGTAAAGAAAATCGGCGGAACGTTTTTGGTCGCCGAAGAACAGCCAGTTTTTGCCTTTCGCACCGGTCGCCGCGCGTTCTTCGAGAAATGCGCGGAATGGCGCGATGCCGGTGCCGGGACCGACCATGATCATCGGCGCGTCGCCATTCACCGGCGGACGAAAACCGTGCGACGGATTCACGAACACCTTCACGAGGTCACCCGCGCGGTCGGCGAGGAAGGTTGAGGCCACGCCTTTGCGATGGCGTCCATGTTTTTCGTAACGCACCGCACCGATGGTCAAATGCACTTCGCCTGGATGCGCCTTGGGCGACGAGGAAATTGAATAAAGGCGCGGCGACATTTTCCGCAGCAATGGCAGGAGTTCTGCGACCGAAATACTTTTGGGTGCGAGCAGCAGCGTGTCCAGCACGTCGCGGCCGTAGAGCCACTTTTTCAAATCGTCGGCTTTTTCCGGCGCGAGCAACGGCGCGAGTTCGCTGGCCGGCGCATGTTTGGCGATTTCGGCGAGCAGTTCAGCCGTTGGTTTGCCCAGTTCAAAATTCTGCGCCAGTGCCAGCCGCAGCGGAACAACCACATTTTCGATGACCACCGGTTCGTCGCCGGTCGCGCCGAGCGCGGCGAGGACTTCCGAGACCAGCGCGTCGCAATTCGTCGGCAGCACGCCGAGCGCGTCGCCGACTTCGTAGACGAGGCCGCTGCCGCCGAGAGCGATTTCGTAGTGGCGCACTTCTTTGGCGGAACCGGTGCCGTTGAGCGGGAGATTTTTCAGTAATCGCGCCGGAAACGGATGCGTTTTGCTGAAGCTCGGTTTGTCAGCAGTCAATAGTTGGTGGTCAGTAGCAATTGCGTGCTGGCCGTTGGTGGCAGCTACGGACGACTGACCGCTGGCCACTGACGCCCCCAGTTTTTCCCAAAGTCCGTCCATCCATTTTTTGGCGGCAACCTCGTAGTCGGTGTCACATTCGCCACGCGAAGCGAGCCGTTTGGCACCCAGCGCGGTAAGACGATCATCGAATTTTTTCGAAGCGCCGCAGAAGTCGGAATAGTTTTTGTCGCCGAGGCCAAGCACGGCGAACTCCAGATTTTCCAGACGCGGCGCGGTGTCGGCCTTGAGCCAGTTCCAGAAATTCACGGCGTTGTCCGGGGCGTCGCCGTCGCCCCAGGTGCTGGAGATGATGACGGCCTTTTTCGCCGTGGTAAATCCGGCGGCCTCAAAATCGTTCAACGGATGCAGCTTTGGCGCAAAGCCGCGTTGCGCCGCTTCCTTTGCCAGTTTTTTGGCAACGCCCTCGGCGGTGCCGGTCTGCGAGCCAAAGCAAATGAGCAGCGGCCCGGCGTCAGCGGTGGGCGCGCCGTTGGGCTGCGGCGCGGTGCCGTTCGCGCCGGCGGAAAACATCCCGGCAAGAAAGCCGTTGAGCCAGGCGCGCTGTTCCAACGAGAACGGCGCAGACTCGGGAATGAATGGCAAAACTGGCTGTGTCATTTTGTTATTTTAATCAACTGTGACCGTGAATGCTGGAGGCGTGCCAGTCGGCGGACAGCCTGACTATATTTCTACTCATAGTTGTCATATATCATATGAATATTATTCATTGTATGTGCTGCACGCGGTAATTGCTTGATTTAAACTTTGGTTGGCCTTGTGTGGCGGTGGCGTGCTGAATACCAAGGCGGTCAGCGCGCAGGCATCAGCCGCGCACCCGCCGTGCGGCGTTTTTTGCAGCCTGACGATTTTTTACCACCAGCGAAAATGCGCCCCGTCTTTCGACGGGGCGCGGCGACGGGAGGAACAACGTCGCAACCAAAATCAGAACTTGATCGTGGTCTGGACATAGACCCAGTCGGCGTCGCGGTGATTGGACTTGAGTGTCTGGTTCACATAGGTGCCGGTGAAGAAATGCGCGTAGCCCGCCTCGACCTGAGCAAACCGCGTGACCGCATAGCCGGCAACGGCGGTGAGTTCCGTGCCGACAAACGCGTCGTTCTTCGGCGCGATGCCATAGCCGCCGGTCGCGCGCGCTGCGCCGGTCACGTTGTAAAATGAGTCATGCGTGTCGGCGAGCCAAAGGGCGTTGCCCATGAAGGCGACGCTCATGCGCGAGGTGGGCTTGAGCGTGATGTTCGCGCCGAGATCCTGGATGTTTTGCAGCGAGACGAGATCCATCGAGCCGTAAAACTTGTGGTTCGTCGGGAACAAATTGTCAAAGGTCCCGTGCGTGCCGTCCTTGGAATTGCTGTCGCCGGAGGAATAGTCAAACTCCGCGCCCAAACGCGGCGTCGCCCAGAGCTTTTCAAACGTGTAGCCACCCAGCACGGTGAACATATACGCGGACTGCGTCAGCCGCTTCGTCGTGGCACCGGTGGCGAAATCGCCGAACTGATACGCACCCTCCACCGTGTAGTCGAAGCCGGCCAGTTCATTGGGCTTGGACTTCACGCGGGCACCGACCGTGTAAACATCGCGCGCGGTCGGCTGCGGAAACTGCGGGTCGTCAAAGTGGTTGATGGCCGCGCGATCGGCATTGCGGGCGAGGAAATAGCCTTCCAGAATCGTCTTCGGAACTTTCGTGCTGGTCAGATACGCGCCGGAAAGCCAGTCATGCGGATTCGGCATATCAAATTGTCCGTCGCGCGGCACAACCGGCTGGCCGGTGAAAAAGTCCACGCCGAACCAGGCGTTCTGCCAGCGCAGCTTCACGGCATCGAACGAACGGCCAATGTTGTTCCAGCCGAACGCGCCGACGAGCCGCTCGTCGCCGTAGCTCAATTCCTGCCGGCCCACCTTGAGTGACAGCGGAAATTCTTTGTGGTTGCCGATGGTGACATATGCCTGATGCAAATCGGCGGTGTCAGACTCCGGACCGTTGCCGATTTTTTTCTTCGTCTTGGCCACAGCGGGCACGTTGGCGTAGGCGGCGCGCTCGTCGCTCAACGCCACGCTGCTCTGGCCCTCGACGTAGGCGCTCCACCATTTGTCCGTGTAACCGACGTGCAGGCGGGCGCGCGTGAGGAAATATTCGTTGCCCACGTCCGCGCCTTTTTTGCGGAAATCCACCGAGCCGGCCTTGCCGGCAATGCCGATGTTTTCCTTGGCCTCGAAGCGCTCGCGCACGTCGCCGCCAAAATCCCACTGGTTCATGTAGGGATCGTCCTTGCGCAGGTATTCGTTGAGGAAGCCGGGGAACGGCGAAGGCGGCGGCGGCGGCGTGTATTGCGCCTGGACTTGGTTGAGCGCGGCGAGCACGAGCGCGCCGGCGGAGAGATGTTTGAGTTGGTTTTTCATTAGTTGGTTAGTTTAGTCGGGACTTGGTTGGTTTGTTGGATTGGTCAAACGGGGACAAAAGTGGTGGCTGGTTCCGGCGTGGCGGAAAGAATCGGACTGGCTGGTTTCCGGTGCGCGCGGACTTCGAGAAATTCAATCAACTGCTCGCGCAGCTTGTAATAATCCGGATGCTCCATCACGGCCTTGCGTTCGCGCGGGCGCGGAAAATTCACCTCCATGATTTTGCCGACCTCCGCCGCCGGGCCATCGGTCATGCACACGATGCGGTCGCTCAAGAACAGCGCCTCATCCACGTCGTGCGTGACCATGAGCGCAGTGATTTTATTTTTGCGCCACAACTCGATGAGAACTTGCTGAAGTTCATAACGCGTAAGCGAATCAAGCATTCCGAACGGTTCGTCGAGCAGCAGCATCTTCGGCTTGAGGGCGAACGCCCGCGCGATGCCGACGCGCTGCCGCATGCCCTGCGAAAGTTCGGCGGGCTTTTTGTGCATCGCTTCACCCAGGCCGACGACGGTGAGGTAATATTCGACAATCTCCTGCCGCTCCAGTTTGCTCGCCGTGAAAAAAACCTGCTCCACGCCGAGCATCACGTTTTCGTAAGCCGTCATCCACGGCAGCAGCGACGGCGATTGAAACACCACGCCGCGATCCGGTCCGGCGCCAGAAAGTTCACGGCCCGCCAGAATGATGCCGCCATCGGAAATGTCATTCAGCCCCGCGAGCATCGAGAGCACCGTGGATTTGCCGCAGCCGGAATGGCCGATGAGCGTGACAAATTCGCCCTTCTGGATGTTCAGGTTGAAATTCTTGACGATCACCGCGTCGCCCTTCGGCGTCGGATAAACCTTGGAAAGATTGTAAAGCTCGACGTAGTTGCTCACGGCTTCACCTCCACGGATTCTTCCTTCAGCTCATGCTTGCGGATGGGCGTCTTGCGCCAGCTCGTCATCGTGCGCGGGATGCTCAAATCCTCCGGTTCGATGTCCGGCAAAATCAGTTTCTTCGTGATGGCCATGTGCCGGTCTTGCTTCGAGCCGAGCATGAACTCCACGATTTCACGGCGCAGTTGCTTGAAATGCGCGTCGTGGTTGATGGACTTGCGGTCGCGCGGGCGCGGAATTTCCACCTTGAACGACGGCCCCAGCGTCGCATTCGGCCCGGCGGTCAGCGGAATAATTCTGTCCGCGAGATAAATCCCCTCGTCGGGATCGTTCGTGATGAGGACGACCGTTTTCCTATTCTCCGACCAGATGCGGGAAATCTCGTCCTGCAACGTCGCCCGCGTCAGCGCATCCAGTGCGGACAGCGGCTCGTCGAGCAAAAGAATCTGCGGGTCCATCGCCAGTGCGCGGGCAACCGAGACGCGCTGCCGCATGCCGCCGGAAAGTTCGCCCGGTTTTTTGTCGCGGGCCGGCGTGAGGTTCACCATCGCGATGTATTTTTCGACGTGTTCCTGGCGCTTCTCCGGCGTCCAGTTCGGATTGACCGCTTCCACCGCGAGCAGAATATTCTCAAACACCGTCAACCATGGGAGCAGCGAGTAGTTTTGGAAAACGATGCCGCGATCCGGCCCGGGTTCGGTGATCTCCAGATCATTCAACTTGAGCAAACCGGCGCTGGGCTTGAGCAAGCCGGCGATGAGCGAGATGAGCGTCGTCTTGCCCGCGCCGGAAAAGCCGACGATGGCCACGAATTCGCCCTTCTCGACGGACAGGTTGATGTCTTTCAACACCGGCGTGCCACCGAAATCCTTCGAGACGTTGTTGAGTTCGAGATAAGCCACAGGTCAGATGGTCTTGAAACGTTTTTCCACCAGGCTCATTAGGCGGTCCAGAATGAAGCCCACCACTCCGATCGTGATGATGCAGAGGATGATGTGTTCGTAAATCAGCGCGTTGTATTCCTGCCACAGAAAGCCGCCGACGCCGGGACGACCCGTAAGCATTTCCGCCGCGACAATCACCAGCCACGCGATGCCGAGGCTCAGGCGAAAACCCGTGAACATATACGGCAGCGACGCGGGGATCAGCACCTTGAACAACGTCTTCGTGCGCGAGAGTTTCAGCACTTTTGCCACGTTCAGGTAATCCTGCGGAATCGCGCGCACGCCGACCGCCGTGTTCAAAACCGTTGGCCACATCGAGCAGATCGCGATGGTGAACAGCGCGCCGAGTTCGGAGGCGTTTTTGCCCGCGCCCATGAACAAGACCAATCCGAGCGGCAGCCACGCCAGCGGCGAAACCGGGCGCAGCACCTGGATGATCGGGTCAAATGTCTTGGTAAACGCCTTGGAAAGTCCGAGCAGGAAGCCAATCGGCGTGCCGATGATGAGCGCCAGAAAATATCCCTTCGCCACGAGGATGAGCGAATACCAGGTGAAGCGCAGGATGCCCTGATCCATCTCGCCGCGCTTGGCGAACGGCTCCATGAGATACGGCTTGCTGCTCTCCCATGTTTTCAGCGGCGTGGGCAGGTCCTTCGCCCACGTCGCGCAGGAGACCTGCCAGAGCAATAGCACCACCGCGACGCCGATGAGCGGCAAGACGAGCCAGTCGAATTTGAACGGTTTCATGGTTTGCATTCCTCTCGCAAAGATTTGTGAATGGCGGCGGCAGGGCGCAGCGGCGACACCGCTTTCGTCAGCCATAAAATCTTCCGGAAACGGCGCGACGCTTCGCCTCCCACCGCCGTCCAGGATGATTTTTTCTTTGCGTGAGTCATCGAATTCAGGCCTTCACGCTGTTCACCGCAAAACCCTTGGCATACGCCTCGAGGTCGCCGGTCGGGTCGAAAGTCACGCCGTCGAACAGCGTTTCCTTGCTGTTATCCAGGCCGCCGTGCGCGTAACCGATCTCCTTCATCGCATCCTCGTAGATGTCCGTGCGCATGACCTGTTTCGCGATGCCTTCGTAATCCGGCGCGCCCTTGACCAGACCCCAACGGCGGTATTGCGAGAGGAACCACTTCGCGTATTTCGGCTGCGGATAATTGCAGTTCCGCTGGCTGTAAATCATGTAGTTCGCATCTTCCTTCGTGCGGCCGTCACCGTAGTCGTAGTGGCCTTGCAGGCGGCCGAGAATCGTCTTCGCGTCGCAGTTGATGTAGGTCGGCTTGCTGACAATGGCGCACTGCTCCGGGCGATTATCCATCACGTCGAGCCAGACGCTCGCTTCGTGGAGCGCTTTCAAAACCGCCTTCACCGTCTTCGGATTCTTGTCGGCGAACTCCGCGAGGAACGCGCAGACTTTTTCCGGGTGATCCTTCCAGATGTCCTGCGTGGAAACGGCGGTGTAACCGATTTTGTCGTTGATCGCACGGGCGTTCCACGGTTCGCCGACGCAGAAGCCGTCCATCTTGCCGATTTTCATGTTCGCCACCATCTGCGGCGGCGGCACGGTGATGAGCGAAACATCCTTGTCTGGGTTGATGCCGCCGGCGGCGAGATAATAGCGCATCCACATCGCGTGCGTGCCGGACGGAAAGGTCATCGCGAACGTCAGCGGCTCGCCGAGGCTTTGCGCCTGCTTGACGAACGGAACCAGCGCTTTCGGGTCCGCGCCAACCTTGCCCTTCCATTCCGATTTCAAAGTAATCGCCTGGCCGTTGCGGTTCAGCAGCCACGGAATGATCATCGGCTTCTTGGGCGAGCCGGCGAGACCCATCGTGCTGGCGAGCGGCATGCCGAGCAGCATGTGCGTTGCTTGGATGGTGCCGCTGGAAAGGTTGTCGCGGATGGCCGCCCAGTTCGCGCCCTTCGTGACGGTGGAGTTGATGCCGTATTTTTTGAACAGCCCTTTTTCATGCGCGATGACGATGGGCGAGCAGTCGGTCAGCGCGATCATGCCGAAATTCAGCGTGGCAGTTTCCGGCGCATCGCTGGCGTAGGCCGTGCCCATCCAGCCTTTGGGCAGGCCGGCAAACAGCGCGGTGAGCGTGGCGCCCTTCACGGCCTTGCCAAGGAAGGCACGGCGGGAAAGTGCGGATGAAGATGAGATGGCTTTGAGGTTTGGTTTCATATGTTAAATTTCTGGAAACAGTGTTTTCGCTGGTTTCGCAAACCGCCGGACGGGTGCGGGCTAATTTTAGCCTGTATCCACGGCCCCGATTTGCAACGCCACAGTTTTAGCAGTGCCAATGCCAGCGCCGGTTTCCGTGCTATG
Source organism: Limisphaerales bacterium (assembly GCA_003151855.1). Classification (GTDB taxonomy): domain Bacteria; phylum Verrucomicrobiota; class Verrucomicrobiia; order Limisphaerales; family UBA11358; genus UBA11358. Next base: position 17,629 of record PLYV01000132.1, read on the forward strand.
TTTGTGCTTGTTGCCACCATGAATCGAATTCATAGCAAAAGCGGCAGACCCATAAATTCAGGTATCTAAAATTTCGGCGCACCGGCCTTGGAGAGTGTTGGCACGCGCACGAAATATATTCCTCGTTGCCCGAAGAGGCGGCGAAGCGGTGATTTTACGACGACCACGGAAGCGGCGCTGAATAATTTTGCCCAGCCTGTGCTAAAAATTCACCACGCCCGCGCGGTGGAAAACTAGCGGGCGTGGGTCAGCCGGAAACAGAGCAGGAAAATATTGAGAGCCAGCAGCACGAAGAAACCGATCTTGTAAAACAGCAGGGGATTGCGCTCCAGCAGCGGCGTCCCAGCGCGAAAAAACGGCGCCACCTTCTCCGGATTTTCCAGCTCGTAAAGCATCTCGCTGTAAGTTTGCTGGCGGCGTTCCGGGTCGGCGACGGTGGCGCGCATCACGATCGCCTCCAGCCACGGCGGGACATGATGATTGAGCGTGGTGACGGCGCGCACCGCGCCAAACACCGGCTTCTGAAACGGCTCGACTTCGCCGTAAGGCAGGCTGCCTGTGAGCGCCTCATAAAGCACCGCGCCGACGGCAAAAATTTCCGCGCGCTCGGTCATCGCCGCACCCTCAAAACGCTCCGGTGCCAGATAGCTCGGCGTGCCCGCGCGGCCTTGCAGGCTGAAAATTTCCGCCACGCTGCCGAGGTCAATCAGCTTGAAACGCAGCGCATTTTCCTCGCGAAAAACCAGGATGTTCTCCGGCTTGAGATCGCCGTGGACGAAGCCGTGGCCGAGCAGGAATTGTTCGGCGCGCAAAAGAAACCGGCCGAGTTCCGCCGCCGGCGCCGGCGACAGCGGGCCGTTGTCCGCGAGAAATTTCTTGAGCGTCGGCGCGTGCAGGTATTCCTGCGCGTAGTAGCGCGCGGTCGCATTCTCCGGCACGAAGGCGGCGGGGAAAAAATCGGATTGCAGTTGCGTGGCGTGCCAGATTTCACGGAGGAACGCGGCGAGCGCGACCTCGTCGGTCGCGGCGGCGCGCGGGGCAAATTTTAGAACAAACGAATCGCCCTGACGTGCAGCAAGCCAGATGCGGTCGCTGGCACGAAAACTTCGGCGCAACGTAAAACCGTCCACAACCTCGCCAGTTTTCAGGGTCGCCGGCACGCGCACCGTTTGTTCACCCGTCCGGCGGGACGTGCCGGTTTCCAGCACGCGCAAGGTCACGGCCGTGGCGTCGTCGCGGTTTTCGTCCGTGGCCCGGCGGCCCGCCTCGGCGGTGATGCCGGCTGCCATGACGCCTTGTGACAGCAGTTGGGCGAGGGTGATGTCGTCGAGGACATCCGTCACACCGTCGGTGCAGAGGAGAATCACGTCGCCGGCGCAGACGGGAATTTCCACCGCAGTCAGCGGCAATTCCTCGGCCAGTCCCAACGCGCGGGTCAGCACATGGGCCTGCTGCGGATTTTTTTCGCGATGGTCGGTGGAGATTTGGCGCAGCTCGTTTTCGCGCCAGAGATAGATGCGCGAATCGCCCGCGTTCAGCGCGAACAGCCGGTCGCCTTCGAGCGCGGCCACGGCAATGGTGCTGGCGAGTTCGGGCGATTCAAAACGCGCCATGCCCTCCTGCCAGAGCTGGCGGTTGAGGTGGCGGACAATTTCCTCGCAGGCGCGTCCGGCGGTCCAGTTGCGGGGCCGTGCGGGGAAATTTTGTTTCAGCGCCGCCACGGCGCGGTTCGCGGCGAGCTGGCCTTCTTTCGCCGAACCCAAGCCGTCGGCCACGGCGGCGATGGTCACGCCCTCCTGTTCAAACACCATGGCGGCGTCTTCCGATTCCGCGCCGGGGGCCCGGCTGTGGCCGAACTTCTCCGCGCCAATGCGCAGCCCGCCGCCGGCACGGAGTGCGGCGGGAACTTTGGTTGAAAGAGGATCAACCACGATGTTTTGTGTGTGTCAGATGCGGGCGGCGGCCAGCGCTCCCCAAGTGGTGCGCCAGCGTTTTTTGACCAAGGTCAGGCCGACTAGCGCGATGATGCAGAGACAGGCAAATGTCGTCAACCCAGCGGTGTAAGAACCGGTCACGCCTTTCGACCAGCCCAGCGCCGTCGCCAGCAGAAACGCGCCCAGACCGCCGCCAGCGCCAACCAGGCCGGTCATCAGGCCAAGATCCTTGCCGAAGCGCTGCGGCAGGAGCTGGAACACCGAGCCGTTGCCGGCACCGAGCGCGGCCAGCACAATCAGGAACAAGGCCAGGCTCAGCGTAAAATTGGCCGCGTAGCCGACCGCCACGAGCGCGATGCCGGCGACGGTGTAGCAAACCGTCAGGGTGCGGATGCCGCCGAAGCGGTCTGCCAGCGTGCCGCCGAGCGGTCGCGCCATCACGCCCGCAAACATGCAGAGCGCAGCCCAGTCGCCGGCCTGGACTTTGGTCAGGCCGTGCGTGGTTTTCAAATACAGCACCAGCGAGGCGGCCAGTCCCGCAAAGCCGCCGAACGTGACGGTGTAAAAAAAACAGAACCAATAAGTGTCCTTCTCCGCGAACAATTCCGCATAATCGCGCAGGCGTTTCGGTTTCACTTTCAACGGAGCTTCCTTGGTGATGGTGAGATACACGATGAACACCACGACGGCGGGAATGAGCATCAGGCCGAACACCGCGTTCCAGCCGTAGGCGTTGGCGAGGCGAGGCGCGAGCAGCGAATCAATCACCACGCCGACATTGCCCGCACCGGCCAGGCCCAGCACTTTCCCCTGCATCTGCGGCGGATACCAGCGTCCCGCCTGCGGCAGGGCGACGGCAAAACTCGCGCCCGCGAAGCCGAGCATGAATCCCATGAACAGCACCGCGTCATAGCTGTGCAGCCCGGCGAGCCACGCCCACGCGAGGCCGGCCATCACGACGC
>PLYV01000242.1 GCA_003151855.1 Limisphaerales bacterium
GTTCGGCGCGGACGATTACATCCGCCTGAGCTACGCGACGAGCATGGCGAACATCGAAAAGGGCCTGGAGCGCATGGACAAATTCTGCCGCTCGCTGGTGAAGTAATTTCCTTTCGCTGAAATATCAAAGGCCGCGAGCAATCGCGGCCTTTTTTATTTTCCGCGAATCATAAAAATGTATGGAAAGAATCCTGCCGCTCGGTAAATTGTTTTCATGTCCGAACCGCAAGACCAGACCATCACCCTTGTGTCCGTGGAAAAAATCCAGCGGGACTGGCGCGACCTGACCTTGCAGGTGGCGCAGGCGGAGACGGAACGCGCCGCGCTGGAACAGGAAAACAAGGCGCTGCGCTCGCTGCTGGAGCGCACCATCGAGCACCGCCAGAAATCCCACGCGGAACTGGTCTCGATCCTCACCACGCTGGTGAGCAAGCTCCCGTTGAACGACCTCGGCGTCATCATCGCCCGGCTCGTCGAGCACAACCAGCACGTCACCGAGGTCAGTGCCAGCCTCATCAAGGGCAGACTCGACGAGGGCATTCTGCAGCCGGCCCTGCTCAAGACGCTGGACAAAACCAAGCGCGACCTCACGGAGGCGTTCAAGCCGGAGGTCGAAACCCTGCTCAAGCTGGACACGCCCTACGAGGCGGACGTGCTGAAGTCATTGCTTGAAAAGCCGGACAATTTTTTCAACCACGTCACCGCCCGCGCCAACCGCGCCTTTGTGAAAGGCCAGTTGCCCCGCGAGCGCATCGTGAAGGAATTTGGCAACGACGCGCTGATCTTCTTCAAGGACGTGACGACCGACGTGAAGTTCAACCCGCGTCCCAAGCCGGAGGAAATCATGCTGGTGTTCAAGCCGGAGTTCGCCGAACTGCTGGCGCAGAATCCCAACGCCGCCGGCGGCAAGAAGGCAGAGCTCGAGGCGCTTTACCAGAAAGTCCGGCAGAGCCGCGAAAACACCGAGCACTCGCGCGCCCAAAAAAATGCGTTCCTGCGCCTCTCCTTTTTCCTCGAACTGCTGCACTACTACGAAAACCAGAGCACGGAATCGCCCGACGTGGTTTTTGCGCAGCGCCTGCCGCCATTGATTGAGCAGCTCGTCATCACCAGCGATGGCGGCCCGCTGGATGAGAAATTGATTGTCGCGGCGGAATCGCTGCTCGCGCTCATCATCAGCGTGGACCACCGGAAGGCCGTCATCAACAACATCGGCAAGCCCGGCGGCCTGCCGCGCACGCTGCGCTACACACTGGCGTTCCGCCTGGAAAAACTTTCCGACAACGACCCGCTGACCCATGAATGCGTGAAGCATTTGATTCCACAGGGCAAGGCTCCGGAGCCCGCCGCGCTCGCCGGCGTGCTGCGGCTGTTCAATCCGCACATGCAGCAGGCCGTCATCCGCGCCATTGCCGTCACCGACCGGCTGCGCAAGGAAGACGCGGAAAAACTCGGCAAAGCGGTTGCGCAGGAACTTGGCCTGAAGGAAGTGCTGAACCGGCTGACCGAAAAATCCGTCCTCTCGCCCGAACGCGAGCACCAGCTTGCGTGGGACAGCATCAAGGACATGATCGTCAGCCGCGCCGCGCCCAACGAGGTCATCGCCGCCATCCGCAAACGGCTCCACGGCAAATACGAATCCGACGAGGTGAAAGCCTGCTGGCTGGTGCTGACCGAGGCCGACCCGATGGTCTTCGTCCGCGTGTTCTGCCTGTTCCCCTATCTGCCCGACGGTCAGGCCGACCCGCTGGGCCGCCCCATTTTGGAAACTTTCGTCACGCGGCTCACGCACGAGAAATACGCCGCGACCTACGCCAAGACTATTCACGCCCTGAAAAATTTGTTCAAGGTCAAGGCCGACAGCCCGGCGCTGCTGAATTTTCTCGCGCTGGTGAAATGGGTGGATGCCAACGCCGCCGATAAAATCGCCAAGGACATCGGCATGATCGCCTGAAATCAGCGCAGAAAGTCCCGTTCCAACCGCGTCATCAGGTCATTGACCGCCAGCATCAGTTCGCCGTGCCGCTCCGCCCTGCCCTCGTCTGACAGGTCAATCGGCGCGCTCATCGCCTCCGCGTAACGGTGCGTCAACGCCATCGGCTCATCGCGCTGGCCGAGCCGGCGCAGCAGTGCGCGGACATTTTCCGCCTGAATTTTCGCCGCTGAGATTTTCTTCAGCGCCGCGTTCGCCGTCAGTTCGCCGGCCGCGACGCCCTTCAACAAACCGCAGTCGAATTTCCGGCAGCGGTTTGGCCGGTCGGCGTAAATGCGGCAGAGCTTGCCATCAAAGCACGCGCACGGCTGGACAAACGCCAGCCGGGTTTTGGTTTTTGCAAAAAGCGTCAGCCCCAGTTTCTTCAACCGTTTCGAGTCGTCGCCCGCGCGCAGTTCCACATCGGCGAACAGCGTGCTGTCGCAGCACAGGCCGCAGTTGGGGCAAAGTTGTTCAATGCTGTTCATCGCCATAAATGTTTTGGATATTTCCGCGCCAGCTCCGATTTGATCTTCGGATAGTGCTCGCGCCAGAAGTTCGCCAAGTCCTGCGTCACCTGGATCGGCTTCATGCCCGGCGTCAGGATGTGCACCGTCACCGGCACACGCCCCAGCGCGATCTTCGGCGTCTGGTTCACGTCGTATAGTTCCTGGATGCGCAGCGAAATGAATGGCGCCCGGCCCGGCTCGTAATTCACCTTCGGCGTGCGCCCGTTCGGCAGCGTCAATCTTTCCGGCGCGTGCTTGTCCAGCAGTTCGCGCTGCGACTGCGAGAGCCACGACATCACCACCGGCTTCACCTCGCGCTCCTTGATGTCCTTGTAGCTCATCGCGCCGTGGCACAACTCGGCGATGATGTGCGTTTTGTCGTCTTCCGTGATGGCCGGCAACTGTAAATCCGCGCATTGCTTGCACAACAAATCCAGCCGCGCCAGCCATTGCTCGACATGATGATCCCAGTTCGGCAACAGCAATCGTCCGGCTGATATTTCCTCCGCCAGCAACCGCGCCGCCGCGTCCGCCGGCGGCGGATCAATTCTTTTCGCCGCCAGCGCCAGATCGCGAAAGCGCAACAGTTCGGCGGCCAAGACGCGTTTCTCCCGCGCGTCGAATTGCACATGGACATCGCTCTTGATGTCGTCGGGAAACAATTCTTTCAGCCAATCTGTTTCAATCGCCGTGGCGAGCGAGAGGATGGTGTTCACCTCGCGGTCGCGGCCTTCGACCTCGCGGATTTCGGCGACGACGAGCAGCGGACTTTGCTGCACCTTGCTTTCGCGCGCCAGCACGCCGCGCCGGCCGTGGACGAGTTCGCAGCGCAAAGTTCCCTGGTCCATCCGCCGCGTCACGCGGTCGCTGAAGCCAATGAGAATGCACTTTTGCAAATTTTCGTCCTTCACCTCGTTGGGCTTCGTATCGAGCCCTTCATCCTTGGCGATGCGGAGAAATTGGTCAAACAGCGGCCCGACCTGTTTGGCCGTGACGGCGTGGATGCCCAGCTTGCGGCAGGCGTCCATGCGGAACTGGTTATTGAACGCGTAGCTCCACGCCCGCATGAGAATCCAAAAATCGGAAGTGGATTTCTCGCCCAACAAATCTTCGCGCAAGGTTTCCACATCCTTGCCGCAGTTGCGCAGCAGCAAATCACGCCCCTGCGTCAGTGCGGCGACGAGGCACGCCTGATAGACGCAGCCGTATGCCTGTGCCGCGAGCAGCATCCGCGCATAACGCGGGTGCAGCGGAAACGCCAGCATCTTGCGGCCGATCGGCGTGATTTGTAGCGGCGGTCTATGACCGTCGTCTTTTTGCATGTTGCTATCTCGGCGGTCACAGACCGCCGCTACAGATTTCAACGCGCCCAAGTCTTCGAGCAGCTCCTCCGCGTGCGTCAGCGAAATCTCATCGGGCTTTTCCAGCCAGCGGAACTTGCGCAAATCATCCACGCCCGCCGCCTTCAATGTCAGCACGACCTCCGACAAATCCAGCCGGCGGATTTCCGGCATCTCGTGCGGCACGCGCTCGTCGTGTTCCGCGCGCGACCAGAGCCGGAGGCACGTTCCCGGCGCGGTGCGGCCGGCGCGACCGGTGCGCTGGTCGGCGTTCGCCTGCGAGATTTTTTCGATGAGCAGCGTGTTGATGCCGCGGTTGGAATCGTAGCGGGCGATGCGCGCGAGGCCGGAATCAATCACCAGCCGCACGCCGTCAATCGTGATGCTCGTTTCGGCGACGTTAGTGGCGACGACGACTTTGCGCCGGTCGTAACGCGCCACGGCGGCGTCCTGGTCTTTCGGCTGAAGTTCGCCATGCAGCGGCAAAACAATAAAACCGTTCGCCTCGCGCGTGTGGCGGATAGCTTCAATCGTCTGCGAAATCTCGAAGCCGCCGGGCATGAACACCAGCACGTCGCCCTCGCCGCCGGCGTTGACGTAGCGGGAAAATTCCTGTGCCGCCAACTCCCAGACCGGCGGGCCGTTGAGGCCGGTGCGATGCGGCAGGTATTCCACCTCCACCGGAAACGTCCGGCCTTCGGAGGCGAGGACGGAGCAATTGATTTCCGATTTCTGATTTCCGATTTCCGATTTAGAAGAAAGATATCTCTCCAGTTCGCCCGCGTTCAGCGTGGCGGACATCACCGCCAGCATCAGGTCGGGGCGATGCTGCTCCTGCTGGTCGAGCGCGCGGGCGAGCGTGATGTCGCCATAAAGATGCCGCTCGTGAAATTCATCAAAGAGAATTGCCGAGACGCCGCGCAGTTGCGGATCGTCAATCATCTGCCGCAGCAGCACGCCTTCGGTGACAAAGCGGATTTTCGTCTTCGCGGACGTGACATTTTCAAAGCGGATCTGGTAGCCGACTTCCTCGCCCAGCTTCACGCCGAGTTCCGCCGCGACGCGTTTGGCGAGCAGGCGCGTGGCCAGCCGGCGCGGTTGCAGCACGACAACCTGGCCGTCGCCGAGCAGGCCGTGTTTCAGGAGCATCTGCGGCACCTGCGTGGATTTGCCGGAGCCGGTGGGCGCGGAAAGAATCAAGCGCCGGTCGGTTTTCAGCCGCGCAATGAGGTCGCTTTCAATTTCGTAAATGGGCAGACGGTCAGCCATGAAAGCGCACAGCCTAGCAATTTTGACGAAGCGGAAAAAGCAAAACGGTCAGGACAAGATTATTTTACCATCGCCGGAAGTTCCCTGCGCGGCTTCGACGAGCGCGCGGATGCGTTGGGCGTCGGCTTTGCGGTGGCCGTGGCTGGCGAGCGGATCGGAGCCGCCGCTGGACTCGATCAAAATGTCCGACCAGAGGATGCCGGTCTTGATGTGGACGGAGGCGACCTTGGAAATAGCGATGCTGATCTCGTCCTTGCTGAACCACGAGCGCTTGTGGCGGACGACCGCCCGGTCGGTCACCTCGATGACCGTGGGAAAGAGAAAATTTCCGCGCGTCCACCGGCTTGCTTGAAATGTTTCCGCAGCCATGAACGCATCATAGGCCAAGCCTTTGACGAAACAATGAATTTCTAAAGCTGCGGAGAGAATCAAGCGCGGTTCAATATTTCTCCAGCGGCAATCACCCGCGCGCCCACGCCGCCAGTTCCTCGCGCAATTTTTCCACCGGCAGGCCGACGACGTTGCTGAACGAGCCGGAGATCTCGGAGATGATAAATTCGCCCGCGTCCTGGATGGCGTAGGCCCCGGCCTTGTCGAGCGGATGGATTTTTTTCAGGTAGTCGCGGATCTGTTTTTTTGTCAATGGATGGAACAGCACATCGGTGCTCACGGCAAAAATCCGTTCGCTATGGCTGCGCAAGTGCATCAGGCAGACGCCGGTGACCACTTGGTGCGTGCGGCCCTGCAAACTCGAAAGCATTTTTTCCGCTTCCTTCATGTTGCGTGGTTTGCCGAGGATTTCGTTGTCGAGAAAAACCAGCGTGTCCGCGCCGAGCACGAGGGCGTCGGGTATTTTCTTGGCCACGACGCGCGCCTTGCGGTGGGCGTTGAGCTGGCAGACTTCCAGCGGCGTGAGGTGGTCGTGCGCGACTTCCTCGGCGGTGCTGGGCAGAACCCGGAAGTCCGCCGCCAGCAGGCGCAACAGTTCCGCGCGGCGGGGTGAGGCCGAAGCCAAAATGAGCGGCGGCAATTTCACAATGTCATCCTAGCAGAAACCGCCGCCCTGTCGAGTGCGGGAAAAAACGGGCCGAATCCTGATTTCTAATGTCATCGGAATCTTGATCCATTTGGCAATCGAGCGATTAGGATTAAGATTACGATTAGGAACAAGGAACACCAAAAAAATCAGGCGTGCGCCCGGCAAATTGAAAACTTGAAACTTGAAACCTGAAACTTGAAACTGCCCCATGCAACCGCATCGCCGCCCCGTCAACCTCGCGCTCATCGGCTTCATGGGCACGGGCAAGACCACCGTGGGCCGGCTGGTCGCGGAACAGCTCGGCTTTGAGTTTCTCGACACGGACGAACTCATCCAGGCGCGCACCGGCCGCACCATCACGGACATTTTCGCGAAGGAGGGCGAACCGGCCTTCCGCGCGCTGGAAGAACAGGTGGTGCAGGAACTTTCCGCCCGCGAAAAAACCGTCATCTCCACCGGCGGCGGTTTGCCGACCAATCCCGAAAACCTGGCCGCCCTGAAGTCCTTCGCGCTGGTCGTCTGCCTCTGGGCCTCGCCGGAAAAAATCTGGGAACGCGTCAAAAACCAGTCGCACCGTCCCCTGCTCCACGATCCCGACCCGCAGAAAAAAATCCGCGACCTGCTGGCCGTGCGCGAGCCGTTCTACAAGCAGGCCGACGTGCTGATCAACACCGACCTCCGCTCCGTCCGCGAGGCCACGCAGCAGATCGTGCTGCAATACAAGCTCGGCGGCGGCAAGCGATGATGAAGGAACGCATCCGCCAGCGCGCGTTGGAACTCGGCTTTGACGACTGCCGTTTCACCACCGCCGCGCCGCCGCAAAGCGCGGAGCATTTCCAGCACTGGCTCGCGCAAAAACACCACGGCGAAATGGCGTGGCTGGAACGCAACGCGGAAAAGCGCGTGGAACCGCAGAAGGTTTTGACTGGCGCGAAAAGCGTCATCTGTCTTGCAGCAAGCTACCAGACTGAAAATCTATCCTCCATCTTCCATCCTCCATCCTCCGGCATCGTCGCCCGCTACGCCCGGTTCGCCGACTACCACGACGTGCTGGCGGAAAAACTGAAGCTGCTGGCAAGCTTTGTGGATCAGCTTGGCGGCGCGGACGCGAGCTCGCTCTGGTATGTGGACACCGGGCCGCTGCTGGAGCGTGATTTTGCCCAGCGCGCCGGGCTCGGCTTCGTCGGCAAGCATACCAACCTGATCAGCCGCCGGCTCGGCAACTGGATTTTTCTCGCGGAAATTTTGACGACGCTGGAACTGGAACCGGACGCGCCGGAAAAAAACCATTGCGGCATCTGCACGCGCTGCATTTCCGCCTGCCCGACCAACGCCATCACCGCGCCGTTCCAACTGGATGCGCGCCGGTGCATTTCTTATCTGACGATTGAGCTGAAAGGCTCCATCCCGGAGGAATTTCGCCGCGCCATCGGCAACCGCATCTACGGCTGCGACGATTGCCTGGCCGTTTGTCCGTGGAACAAGTTTGCCCGCGCAGGAAATTTGATGAAGCCGCACGCGCAGGAAGATTTAACCGCGCCGGATTTGCTGGAATTGCTGCGACTGGATGACGCCGGTTTCAAAAAGAAATTCACCGGCACGCCGATGCTGCGCACGAAGCGGCGCGGCCTGTTGCGGAACGTCTGCGTGGCGCTCGGAAACATCGGGGATGAAACTGTGCTGCCGGATTTGGAGAAAGCCACGCGCGACCACGAACCCTTGATTGCCGAGCACGCGCGCTGGGCGATTTCTGAAATCGAATCGCGCCGGCAGTGATTATTCCGGCATCGCCTTCAACTGCGTGCTGCTGTAAGGCTGGGGCGACTTGCCGATTTCTGTGCGGACTTTTTTCACGTCGTCGGCATTGACGGCCTCGGCCTTGTTGCCCCAGGAAGTGCGGATGTAGGTCAGCACGGCGGCCATGTCTTCGTCCGACAACGCCGCGCCCATCGCGGCCATGTTCAGGTTCCAATCCTTGCCGCCGACTTGAATCGCACCGGTCACGCCCGCGAGCGGAATGTGCGCGAGACGGTTGATGCCTTTGGCCGTGACCCATTCGGAACCGGCGAGCGCCGGGGCCTGACCGGGTTTGCCGGTGCCATCCGAGTTGTGGCAGATGCCGCAGACGCCTTCGTAAACGGACTTGCCGCGCGCCATCGCCGCCGCCGCGCCGGACTTGGGCTGAAAGGCTTCCAACTGCGCCGACGACTGGTAGGGCGCATAGACATTTTTATCAAACCAGCCGCCGTGGCTGTCGAGGAACAGGCCGCCGGTGAACAGCAGCGCGAGCGTCACGACGACGATCCACATCGGCGCAGCGGAACGCGTGGCGGTCGGCTCGCCGGTTTCGTTGCTGCAACAGGATTTCTTTTCGTCGCTCATTTGGCTGCGGTGATCGGGGTGAACGGCGCTTCGTAGAGCGGCGCGTTGTTCTTGAGGCTCACAAGATACGCGGCCAGTTGCTTCGCTTCCGCCGTGGGCACGATTTCGTAGCCGGGAGGCGGCGTAAATTCATTTGGCTGCTGCGTCAGCGGGAGTTTTAACGCATCCGGCGACGGTATTGCGCCGATTTTTTTCACGGTGAACAAATAGCGGAACGCCGGCATGGTGGAATTGGGCGTGATGGATTTCGGCGCGTAAAGATGCTGCAACTGCCAGTTCAAATCCGGCGAGCGGACGCCGATGTTCGCCAAATCCGGTCCGGCGCGTAAATTCCCAAGCTGCACCGGCGAGTCATACAAATAATCCACCGCGACGCTCTGGCGCACGCCCCAACCCATACGCGCGATGTCCGCGCCGGTGGCGACCACGCGCGCCTCGGTCTTCACGCCGACGGCCTTGAGCTTGTCGCCGAGCAGCAAAACCACGGTGTCGTCCGCGCCGCTGTAAATCAGCTTCGGCAGTTCGCCCTTCCAGCCGGCGAGATTGCCGGCAACGGCGTTGGAAAAGTTCATCAGCTCCGGCACCGTTCCCAACAGCGACGCGATGAAATCCTTCAAATCCGTCGCCTGATGGACGCCGAGGTTCATGAGGGAAAGTTCATTCGCCGCGCCGGTCTGGCGGATCTGCTCGGTGTGGCAGGCGGCGCAGCCGTTGGCGCGATAGACCTGCAAGCCAAGCGTGGCGTCGCCCGTGCGCTGAACCGGCCACTTATCGTCGGACTGGAGAACTTTCGTCTCGGTGGCCACGCCAAGCTGCTTCAACGGGCCATAGACAAAACCGAACCACGATGCGCCGAGCGCCACGAACGCGGCCAGAAATACGCAGAAACCGGTTTTCATGGTTTGACCTCCTCATCGCGCTGAAGCGTGGCGCAAGCAGACTTGTCGCCCGGCAGCGGCCGATAGGCCGAGCCTTCAACGAGCGAATCCTTGACCACGCCAACAACCGTTTTCAACAAACCGAGTTTCCATTGCAGCGTCATGACAAAAATGTTCAGCAGCAAACACAGCGCGCCGAGCAGGACGAGCAACTGGCCGGTGGTGCTGATGCGGAGAAATTTCAAGGCGACCGCGCTGGCGTCGGCGAAAGGAATGTTGGCGTCACGCAGTTTCATCCCCTGCTCCACGCCGCCGATGAGCAGCGGAATCACGAAGAGCAGCGTGCCGCCGGCGAACAGAAAGAAATTCAATTTGGCCAGCTTGGCGAACGGCAGTTCCCGATCCATCACGCGCGGCAGGATTTCATAAATCGCGCCGCAGAGAATCATGCCGGCGAAACCGAGCAACTGCCATTGCGTGACACCGGCGTTGAACCAGGTGAAGTCCAGCACACGGCTCGCACGCGGGCAGAATTCACTGATGTAAAACAGGTTTGCTGCGATGAAGCTCAACATGCCGAATCTGATGAAACAAAACGGTCCGCCGAAGCACGGAACTTTGGCGCCCCAGACGGTTTTTCTGGCGATGATGCCGAGGGCGAACACCGGAATGACGCTCAGCAGCGCACCGAACGCGCTGACCGTCGGCAGCCACGCGGGCACCGGCGCGCTTTGCGGAATGCCGACCCACGTTCCAAAAAACACCAGCGTCAGGAAACCGAACAGCGCGTAGCCGGAGCTGGCAAGCGGTTTGCCGGCGATCTTCGGCAGGAAATAAAACGCGATGCCGACGCCGGCAAGCGCGAGCCAGACGAAGATCAAATTGTTCGTCAGCCACCAGCCGATCACCGCCTGCACCACGCCGCGGGGCGGATGGTTACAGACCAAAAAGAGATTCGCGGTGCCGTAGCTCCATACGAACCACAACAGCGCGGCAAACAAAAACCAGTGCGACGGATACAGCTCGCGGTTCAACCGGAAGCCCATCGTCGTCACGGCGCTGACGGCGATGAGCATGAACGCGGCGAACAGCAGCACGGAAGCGCCGCGCGGATATTCCAGCCACGGATGACCGGTGCTGAAACCGAGCAGAATTGAAACCGTTCCCACCAGCACGCCGACGTGCCAGAGATTTGCGGCGACGACCGGAACGATCGGCAGCGCGAGCGGCGACTGGCTCAAGCGCGCAAAAATCCAGAGCGTCACGCCGAGCGCGGCGGGAATCGCGAAGCCGTAAAGCAGCAGGTCGTTCGCCGCCGCCTGCGCGTGGCCAAAGCTCAGGAACGGGCAGTCCGCGAACATATCCGGCTTGTGAAACGACAGCATCGCCGCGATGCCCAGCGCGAGGCCGAGCACCAGCCAGAGTGCCGCGCCGCCGAACAGCGCGAGCAGCGGCACGCGACACGAGGCGTCAATCTCGTTCGAGCAGACTGAATTGTTTTCAGCAGAGTTCATTCAAAAGATTCGGTCTTCACGGGGGCGACGGATTTTTCCGCGCGGTCGGTCAGGTCGGCGCGGGCGGCGGACGGGTTCTGCCACTTCTGCGCAGCGAGCGCCAGCGCAGTGTCAATCGGCAGGCGGACGGTGCCGTGCTTGGCATCAATCACGGCGGCGGTGGCCAGGGAGATTTCCTCGGTCGCGCGGATTTCCGCGAGCGCCTTGCTGCGTTCAGCGGCGCGGCCGGCGTCAATAGCCGGCGCGTTCAAGGTCAGTTTCACAGCCACGGCCAGCACGGCGAAAAGGCCGGCAACCGTGAGGAAGCCGAGTGCGGCGGCAGTGGCGCGGTTGGTGCGTTCGATGCTCATTTCGCTCCTCCGGCGTTGGCGTCAACGAGGTCGTTGACGACGTTGTGACTCACGCCCATCGCTTCGAGCAGACGCGGATCGCGCTGCGGATACGGCGGGTGGGCGTTGAACTTGGCGATGAAAATCTTTCCGAGCACGCCGCCCATGAAGAGCAAGGTGCCGAGGTGCAGCAGCAGCCATTTGACGTGGTGCTGACCGGGATGCCACGCGGGCAGAATGTTGAACGCGAGGTCGGCATAGTGCATCACCGCGATGAGCAGGCAGACCGGGATGAGCACCTTGAAATTGGTCTTGGTGTGGATCGGCAGCAGCGCGAAGAACGGCACGAAGAATTTGCCGACAATTAGCAACATGCTCAACCACCACCAGCCGCCCTCTTCGCGGCGCAGATACCAGAAGGTTTCCGTCGGCATGTTGGCGTTCCAGACCACGAAATATTGTGCGAACTCGGTGTAGGACGCCAGCAGCGTGAACGCGAGCAGCAGCACGCCGATGAAATAGAAATAATTCTGCTTCAGCACCGGCGTCAGGATTTTTTTTTGCAACAGCGCGACGGCGATGACATAGATGAACGCGAGCGCCGCCCAGACGCTGCTGGCGAAAAAATACACGCCATACATCGCGGAAAACCACTGGTAGGAAGTCGCCTGCATCCAGAACACGCCGGAGAAGGTCAACGTCAGCGCAAACGCGACGATGCCCCAGCCGGAATGGAAGCGCATCTTGCGCGTGCATTCGACGGAGCCGGTTTCGTCCTGCTTTAGCGAGAGCGAACAAAGGCGCGAACTGAGCAGCCACCAGATGGCGAAGAAAACGGCCGACACGATCCAGAAGCCGGGAAGCGTGAACACCGGATATTTGGCGGCAATCAAATCGTTTGTCGCCGGCGTGCCGGCGGAAAGCCACTGGTAAATCTTTGGTGCAAGCAAACCAACCGGCAGGAACATGATAATCAGCGGCCAGCGGAGCAGCGACGCGAGGTGTTCGCAGAAGCGACGGATGCCGACCGACCAGCCGGCGTCGGTCAGGTGATGCACCATGACCATGAACAGTGCGCCGAGCGCGACGCTGTAATAAAACATGAACGCCAGCAGCCACGAGAAACCGAATTCCTTTCCGTCGTTGCGGATGAAGCTGGCCAGCGCGCCGACGACCGTGAGCGCCCCGCCGATGAAAATCATCGCGCCGGGCAGCGTGCTTTTCAGCGCGGGCTTCGGTTGGTTGGATTGCGACAAACTCATAAAATCATTTCAGCGTCGCCTGCTGCGCGGGCGTCAAATCTTCCTTCGCGCCGAGCCAGCTCAATTGCAGCGCGCGCAGATACGCGACGACCGCCCAGCGGTCTTGCGTCGGCAACAGCGGGCCGACCGCGCTCATCGTGCTTTTGCCGTGCGTGATGGTGTCGAAAATCTCACCGTCGGTCAGTTCGACGATGCGCTTGTCGTGCAGGTTCGCGACGGCGGCCATCACGCCAATCTTCTTGGTGATGCCATTGCCATCGCCGGTGCGGCCGTGGCACGGCGCGCAATAAATATCAAAACGGTCGCGTCCGCGCTGGAGCAACGCCTCGTTCACCGGCAGCGGATTCGTTTCGACAAAATTCGTCGTGCCGGAAATTTTGCCGGTGTTCACGGGCGAATCTTCAAACGCGTAAACGTCGCCGTTCACGGTGTGAATTGCCTCGCCGCGCGCCACGGTGCCGGCGGGCGGCAACTGCGAGCTGATGCCGTTCGCGAAAAAGTGGTTCGGCTCCTGCGGACGGAGTTTCGCCTGGCGATCCATGTCCGGGAACAATTCAAACGGCGGCTTGCGCATCTGGCTGCCTTGGAAGCCGAGGATGCCAAACGTCGCCGCGCCGATGGCCGCACCGATCAATGCGATGGAGAGCAGGATGCGGATCATTCTTGGTCCTCCACAATTTCAACATTCACGCCGCCGATGGATTCGAGCAGTTGTTTCGTGCCGGTCACGCAGAATTTTTCGTCATTCGCGCCGATAACGATGATGAACTTGTCGCGCGTCGCGCCTTCAAACCGTTTCTTAAAGAGCAGCGGATGATGCAGGCGCGGAAGCTGGTTGAGCGCGACCATGCCGATAAGTGCGCCGCCCGCGCCGCCCATGATCATCATGATGTAGGACGGCACAAAGGTCATCGGCACGCTGAACATCGGCTTGCCGCCGACGATGAGCGGATAATCGAACGCGTTGCTGAACCAGATCAGGCCGGCGACGTTCAAAAACATGAACGCACCGCCGGCGAGCGCCACCCAGCCGACGAGCGAGTTGCGGTAGCCCATCACCTTGTCAATGCCATGAATTGGGAACGGCGTGAAGCAGTCCCAGCGGCTGTAGCCCGCGCCACGAATTTTTTCCGCCGCGCGCAGCAGATCGCCGGGCGTGTTGAATTCCGCCATGAGGCCGTAGATTTTTTCGTTCATCAGTGGCCGCCTTTCTGCGCGCCGCCGAGCGGATGATGCGGATCGCCGTGCGGCACCGCGCCCTTGACTTCGGAGATCGCGATGACCGGCAGGAATTTCACAAACAGCAGATACATCATGAAAAATGCGCCGAGCGTGCCGACATAAAGCCCGATGTCCCACATGGTCGGATGATACAAACCCCAGTTCGCCGGCAGAAAATCCTGATTCGTCGAACCGACCACGATGACCATGCGCTCGCTCCACATGCCGAAGTTGATGAACAGGCCGATGATGAAAAGCGCGACCATGTTCGTGCGAATTTTTTTGATCCACAACAGTTGTGTCAGCAGCACGTTGATGCCGATGAGCATCCAGCCGAAGAACGCGTAGTTGTGGCCAAAGAAACGGTGGCCGAACACCCAGCGTTCATACGGGTCGCCGGAATACCACGCGATGAAAATTTCCATCAGGTAGATGTAATTGATGATGAGGCCGCTCACGAGGCAGAGCTTGGCGACCTTGTCAATGTGGCTCTTGGTGATGATGGTTTCGAGTTTGCAGAGTTTGCGCAGCGAGGTGAGTAGCACAAGCATCATGCCGAAGCCGCAGAACACCGCGCCGATGACGAAGTAGAGCGGGAAAATCGTCGCGTGCCAGCCCGCGAGCTGCGAGGTGCAGAAGTCGAGACCGACGATGGAACTCACCGTGAACACGAGCAGCGTGCATAGGCCGCACAGCACGACGTAAGCTTTTTCGTAATTGTGCCATTGCCACGCGGAACCGGTCCAACCCATCGCGAGTAAACTGAAAATTGCCTTGCGCGCACGCGTCGTCGCCCGATCGCGCATCACCGCGAAATCGGGAATCATGCCCATGAACCAGAACAGCGACGACACCATCAGGTAGGTGTTCACCGCGAAAACGTCCCACATCAGCGGCGATTTGAACTGCGGCCAGTTGCCGTTGGAATTCGGAATCGGGAACATGAACCAATCAAACCACGCGCGGCCGACGTGAATCGCCGGATACAAACCGGCCATCATCACGGAGAAAACCGTCATCGCCTCGGCCATGCGGCCAATCGTCGTGCGCCAGTGCTGGCGCGTAAGGAAAAGCATCGCCGAAATCAGCGTGCCGGCGTGCGCGACGCCGACCCACCAGATGAAATTCACGATGTCCCAGCCCCACATGTTCGGGTGGTTGTTGCCCCAGACACCGACGCCGGTGAACACCTGGTAAAACAGGCAGATCGGGAAAATCACCGTGGCCGCAAACGCCGCTGGCACAAACGCGATCTTCCACCACAGCGGCACCTTGGCTTCGGCGAACGCGGACAATTTGTCCGTGAGCCAGCCGAGGCCTTGATTGCCCTCGACGACCGGTGCGCGGCGCAGCTCGGCGGGCGGAGCCAGCTTCTTCAATTCTTCGATGTTCGCGATTTCAGACATTCGTCGTTAAATTTTTTGCGTCAGCAGCGTGCCTTCGTATTCTTCCGTGCTGAACGGCGCGTGATAATCCGGCATCGCAGGATTCGGATTGCGGACGCGCGCCAGATACGTCGTGCGCGGCTTGGTCAGCAA
The DNA here is from genome assembly GCA_003151855.1 of Limisphaerales bacterium. Taxonomy (GTDB): domain Bacteria; phylum Verrucomicrobiota; class Verrucomicrobiia; order Limisphaerales; family UBA11358; genus UBA11358. The sequence continues at coordinate 15,254 of PLYV01000242.1, forward strand.
ATCGCCGAGCACCGAATAATTCAGCGGCGACAATTTCTGCTTCGACACAGAGCTGTTCGCGTCACTCACGTCGCCGAACACAATCGCGCCCGCCGGACACGCCTGTTGGCAGGCCGTTTTCGGGATGTTGCCGGCGGCCTCGGTCAAACGCACGTTGTCGCTCGCGCCGGCCTTTGCCTTTTGCGTGATCTTCGCGTGCTCGATGCGCTGCGTGCAATACGTGCATTTCTCCATCACGCCGCGCATCCGCACCGTCACGTCTGGGTTCTTGCTCAACTTGATCAGATCCCATTCGTCTTCCGTGCGCATCCCGCTGTTCGGGTCTTTCCACCAGCGGAACAAATCCCATTCGCCATCGGTTTTGTGCGTGAGCGTCGTGGAATAAATCGTTCCTTTCAGTTCTGTCAGCGGACGCTTGTTGTAATCAAGGAAATTGAAGCGGCGAACCTTGTAAGGGCAGTTGTTCGAGCAATACCGCGNNTCAATCCACTCGGCGAACTGCTGGTTCTCGTCCGTCTGGTTCATGTCCGCCGACAAAGAGAAACGGCTCGGATTATTTTTGCGATTCGGATCGCTCGTAAAATAGCGGTCAACGCGCAGCCAGTGCATCTCGCGGC
>PLYV01000184.1 GCA_003151855.1 Limisphaerales bacterium
CAACGGCAATTGCCCGTCGAGTTTCTTTTGGATTTCAGCAAGTTGCGCCCCGGAAATGACAGTGGTTTGTAAATTAGTGCCGAGAACCGATGTTGCCGCGGCAGTGTATTCCGGTATGGTGCCATCTTCGGCAGGTGCCAGAAACGCATCGAATGGCTCTGACAACTTTTGCCACAAGGTGAATAATTCAACATCACCATTCACGAGTGCCGCTAGGGTGATCGCGGATTGGGTTTCTTTTGGGTTCACCAGCCGGAACACGACGCTGGCATACCATTGCCGGGCGGCAAAATAATCGCTCAACGTGGGCGACTGGGTATAAAAACTCTGCGCACGAAATTGGAGCGGCGATAATTCAAATCCAATGGGCACAGCTAACGGTAATGAACCGGTCCGTAATCCGTCCACGATGCTTTTTGCTTCCGGCGAGAGAGTTTGCCGATAGCGCTCATCCTGCAAAGCGAGTCCTACCGCCGCGAACGTCATCAGTTCATTGCTACCAGTTTTCAAATTGCTGGTGACCGCCACCAGTCGGCGTGAGAAATTGAGCAGCCTTTGGCTCTGAATTTCCTCCATGTTTTTCACCCCTTCTTCCAGCAGGACGTGGTAGGTATGCCAGGCTGAATCGGTGGTAATGAAGGAGGGCAAGGAATCGCCCATCGGTTTTTTGTCGGATGGTTCTTCCGTCTGCGGACTCTTGATGTAAGGCTCGAAAATTTGTTTGAATGCGGGGTCGGCCACCACAAAACCATTTTGGCTGAGAAGTTTCTTGGCGGATGCCGAGCCTTGGAATGCGCCCATCCCATTGACGGCAGACAGGTCATACGAATGGCCGGTTGAAACACAAATTAGCCATACAAGAAAGATGATAGCTGCATTCGAGATGGATGAATTTCTCTTGCGCATAACTTCAGCATACCAAAATTATTTTGCCGCAGCCAGCGGCCAATTTTTCATTTTGAGTGGCGCAGTCGCGGTCTTTCCCCGCGCGTGAATCCGAGGCGTGATTTTATGTCGCCGGTCGGCGCGTCAATCTATTGCTCGCCTCATCACCGGCTGCGCTCCAGATTGCACCCGCCGTCCGGCGACGGGGATTTGCTTTTAGGAATCACGCGCAGGAAGGGTTTTTCACAGCAGGGAAATTAACCCGCTGCAATCATTAGCACCGGGTCAAACACCAACCATTTTCAGTATGGCGGAGTAAGTCGTCTGAATCCGTGAACCAGAACCGTGCTGATGAAGATGATATTACGGAAAATAATTGCGGGCCAAAAACATTTCACGGAACCAGTAGGGATTTCGGAAGGTTGTTGTTCAACCAGCCGCGCCGCAATTTTTTCAATGAAAAGAACCGACCTCGGCCATTCCCAGATTCCGTTAAGCCATTCAATTGGGATTCCGTTTTTCCCAACAACAGCACCCGATAGCGCCCCAAGGATCGCTCCAACAGTGTCCGTATCCCCACCGCAATCCAGAGCAGCGGTGAGCGCGGTGCAAAATTTGTCTGGATGACGCAGCCATGCGTATAGCGCCACGGGAACGACGTGCAAAGAATAACCGGTCACACCACGCTTCAAATTCAAACTACGGACAAAATCTGACACGGAATGAGCCTCCGCCAAGGAGGTTTTCATCTTGAAAATGATGCTTTGCCATTCAGATTCCTCCGAAAGCACGGCAAGGGCATCAAACACTTTTGAGGCATCTCCATGCTGCTTGGCCATTGCCAAGGCTGCGGATTCGGCGACGGCCAAGGCAGCCGTTTCCGCCTGCCAACTCCGGTGGGTCAATCGAGTTGATGCCAGCACGAATGCTTTCCTTTGTTCAGGCTTCGAGGCGAAATATGCTCCGATGATGGCGCTACGCATTGGCGGACCGCTGCCAGCCGAGATAACCGCACATTTTTCTGGGGGAAATCCCATCCACAATTTGATGCAGGATTTGGCTGTGGCCAAGCCAACGCCCCCAGGCAACCCGGCGAACCACCAACGCAATTTCCAAGCAAGATCACGTTGAAATTTGGTCGCATTGTCTGGGTGTTCAAGCAAAGCCTGTGCAACCATCAGGGTGTGTTCGGTATCATCACTGACCATTCCTTTGCCGAAAATGAAACGCATCTTCCATTTACCATTCCAGCGTTTGTGAATTTTTTCAGCCGAAAGATTTTCTGCGGGCAACCCAAGCGCATCCCCCACGGCCGTGCCAAGCAACAGCCCGGCAAAGTGTTCGTGTAAATCAATACTTGGCGTGGGTTTGGACATAATAATTTACTTTTCCACCCCGTTTTTTTCGCAAACGTCAGCGAACTCATGGAACAGACAATCCACGTCGCCCTTGCGCGCAAGTTGGTGAATCCAGTCAGCAGGAATGGTTTTCATTCCATAGGCAACTCCGGCCAAGCCACCGGCAACACAACCCGTGGTGTCGGTGTCTCCGCCGAGGTTGACGGCTTTTAGAACACAGTCATTGAAATCCTGAGTCGTCAGCAAACACCACAGACTGGCGTGCAACGTGTGGAGAACATAACCCGTTGAAAAAATTTCACGTTCGGGTAGGGAAAATAAATTATCTTCCAGAATATGGCGGAAATGGGAAAACTCCGCTGACCGTTCATACCTGCCTGAAAATTCCACCCGCGCTGAATCCAAAGCGGCTTGAGGCTGCCAGCCCAACAGAAGTTGGCGCACCACTAACCCGTAAAACACACAGGCCATTCTCGACCGGGCATGACCGTGGGTGATGGTCGAAACTTTTTCTATACGCTCAGCAAACAATGCGGTTGGGTCAGTGGAAAAACGCAAAACGACTGGCAAAATCCTCATCAATGAGCCGTTCCCGTTGTTGTCTTCAGACTGGCCACCGGCTTGATCAGCAGGAATACCCTTAACGATACGCCGAAGTGCGGCACTTGTAGTCGCTCCAACATCGAATACATCTCCATTGGCAGTCCAAAGACCATCATTCATCCATCGCACAAACCTATCACCCATGTCGGCCAAGCTAAATTCGTGGTTCTGCAAGCTGTCGGTCGTGCAGAGAATCATCGCGCCATCATCAGACCATGTTCCGTGCGGTTGATTATGGGTTCCGAATTCGCGCATGGAATTAACGGGATTTAATTGCACAGTGGCGCGGTCTATGAATTCCACAGGCACACCCAAGGCATCGCCGACCAACGAACCCCATAGGCCGCCGAGTATCCGGTCTTTTTGTGAAATGACTGGCGATGCGCTCATTTAGTTTGGCTGATGAAAAAAAGACCTGCGTAAACCTTGGGGTCAATCAGGACGCCGGTTTTGGCTTTCGTCGTTAACCAGTCCACGATCTCCGGCAGTGGGATTTCATGAACTTCTATATTCTCATTTGCCACACCGCCGCCTTTGCCAGCGCGCCGCAAACCCAAAGCACGAAACAACGTCAACCTTTCGGACGTAATTCCACTACAGGAAGGGCCGGTCGTTACTGCCTCAATATGCTCGGCGGTATAGCCGGTTTCTTCAAGCAGTTCGCGGCGGGCAGCTTCGGCTATTGATTCGTTGGTGCTGCCCAGTTCATCTCCGATTATTCCGGCAGGAAGTTCAATCGTGCGGGCGTGAACTGGAGTCCGGTATTGCTCGACCAGCAAAACTTTCTGCTCCGTTGTCACAGCGATAATGATGGCGGCGCCGGTTGCGTTGACCCGATCAGCGAATTCCCAATGGCCTTCTTTCACCAGAGCCAGAAACTTGCCGGTATACAGGGTTGTTCGGGTGGTTTGGTTCATTAGCTTTTCAAAAGATCAGCGCTTTGCACGGTGGTAATTCCCGCGCGGTTCATTTCCGCGACGGAATTCTTAACATCATTGGGTTGGAGATTTACTCCCCGGCTGGCGTCTTCGATGAAATGTGTTTTGAACCCCAACTCTGCGGCATCCAGAGCCGTGAACTTCACACAATAATCTGTGGCCAAGCCGCACACGAAAACCTCCGTGACACCTTTTGCCTTAAGCCATTCGCCAAGCCCCGTGCTTTTGCGATGGCCGTTGTCAAACAGACCGCTGTAGCTGTCTATGCCGGCGTCAGTGCCTTTGGGAAAGATTTTGGCGATGCGTTCTTGTTCCAATCCCGGCGCAAGTTCAGCTCCCGGCGTTTTTTGCACGCAATGCACCGGCCAAAGAGTCTGCGTCAAGCCATTCAGGTCAATTTGCTCAAACAAAGTTTTTCCGGGATGATTTGCTGCGAAACTGCCGTGGTTTACCGGATGCCAATCCTGCGTGGCCACGACCAGCGGAAACACGGCTTGAAGGCGGTTTGCGATGGGAATAATGGCATCGCCGTTTGGCACCGCGAGTGCGCCACCGGGTAGGAAGTCGGTTTGAATATCAACTAGGATGAGTGCTTTCATAAATGTTTTATAACTTGGTTAAAATAACTGTCACGTCATCAGGCAACCCGCCGGATGGGTATCTCACCAATTCAATCAATCGTTTGGCACCCTCTTCAGCGGGATGTTCGCGACATGTCCCGATGATATTTTCTGCCGATGTGTATTTGAGCAATCCGTCTGTAGCGAGCAGAAGACTGCCGGGCTGAGTCAGATGGTGAAATGGAACAGGCCAGGCATCGCCTGAACCAATGAAAGGTTTGCGCTGCTGGGCGTGGGTAAGGTTCAGATGATTTCCATTTTCGGGAATCCACCAGACCCCGGAATCACCTACGCTTGCGCCGAAAATGTCTTCCGGCGTTACGATGGCGAGAGCACAAGTTGTTTCACCAGCAATCGAGTCCTTGGCAATCGCTTCGTCCATCTTACGCAAGGCTTCTACGCACGAATTACCGTTTCCCAAGAGAAAGGCATTCTCACGAATCAGCTTTACGGCCATGCTTGCCGCTTCTGCACCACCGCTGCGTCCTCCAGCACCATCAGCAACGCAGAGGATGATTCGCGGACCATCATGTTGGATGAGTCCGCGATCCTGATTTTCAGGATTGCCTGCGACCGTTTGGATAATCGCGTTCATAAGACCTGAATCCTTTCTCTCGCTTGCAGCCATTCGCTTGGAATGCCCGCCCGGCCTGCACTCAAAGCAACGATTCCGCCTACGATGGCAGCGTTGGTATCGCAGTCGCCACCTACGCTGATGGTTTTCCCGATTGCTTCTACAAATTGCAGTGGATAATTCGCCACCATCCAAATGCAGAATGGAACTGTGTCAGGGGCGGTCACCAGCGAACCGTTACCCAGCGACTTGGCTACATCTTGAACTGGAACTTCAATCGGCGTCTGGCTGGCCAGCAAAATTCCACGGCGCACTTTGCTTTCAGGCGTGAGCCGGAGAATTTCAGCAAGGAATTTCTGCGCAAAATCCGTTTGCGGCGCGTCACGCAGTTGCCACGCCATCGCCGCACCCACGGCAACAGCAATTGTGCCCGCCACCCCTTCGGGATGAGTATGCGTGACCAAGGCCGAGTCGCGGGCAGCGTCAACGCAGCGGGCGAGGTCATCTGCGAAATAAGCGCCGAGCGGAGCAACCCGCATCGCGCCGCCATTGCCCATCGAGCCTTGACCGCTGAATGCATTCGCTGCCGTTTCCCGCCATTTAGCCCCGGCGTTGATTTCCCGAAGCTGGATTCGGGTCATGCTGCCGTAACCACGATCTGGATCACGCTCGAAGCGCCGGGCAAAGCGACGTGCCAACGCGTCCTGATTAAGTTCCCCATGTGATTTGAGAACTTCGACGATGGAAATTGCCATCTCAGTGTCATCCGTATGAAACCAAGGACCGGCTGGCAGATCATTCTCTGCCAGTCGCCGCGACGCATTCGCCGATTGATAACTAAGCATTTCACCGAGCGCGTCGCCAAGTCCAAGCCCGTCCAGAGAGAATTGCATTCGCTCGACTCGTTCACCGTGGTTGGCTGGCAAATCTGCTTTCCAAGTATTTCCGTATTCCGTCAACAGTTCCCGTGCTCGCCGCAACCATGTCGTCTGAATCCAGTCGGTTCCGAGCGGGCCAACCCGATCCACCATCCAACCGGCGAACCGCAATTCATTGTGCATGGAATAAACGCGGTCAACGTTCGATGAATGAATCAACACCGGGCACACCGGCATGAAATCACAAAGATATTTTGTCACATCCAAGCCCGTGCCGGGGTCGGTAGTCGCACCAGGTTGTGGATTCAAATCGTGATCGAGGCAAATCAACGCGGCATTTGGAAAAAACACCGCACACTCGGCAATCATCGAAGGAGCGTCGCGCCAGATTTTCAGTTCAAAGCGGCCGTTTAGTTCGGCCACGGCTTTTTGAAAGCCGGCGATACGCTCGTCGTTGTCTTCGAGGATGAGGATGGTTTTCATTCGACCAGCACACCTTTCTTTTCCGCGATACCAATGACGGCCTGCGTCCCGGAATTGAATTCCAAAAAGTCATTCTCAATGCCGTCGCTGAATATCACACCGTTCTCTGCCATCTGGGACTCCAAAATCAGTGGGGTCTCATTTGTGACGCGACCAAACACCAATGATGCGCTGGTCGTCCGCGTTGGGAACGGTTCCCGCACGGTGAAATACAGGTAATCCGATTCCCATTTGAAGCCGGTTACGGCTCGATCATAACAACCCGGCTGTGGCTGTTCCTTTTTGCCGCGATTGGCGTTGGCGTTGGCGATGGCACCTGCACCGGTGAGCAAACTTTTCAGCCATCCCGTCGCCCCCATGCCTGTGGAGACAATCACTCCGCTGGAAGAATGGGCTTCACCCATCTTGCCGCACCGAATGAAATATCTGGCCGACGTGTGTGTTTTCGGCCCAATAAACAAGTCATTTACGGCATATAACGTCTGGCCATTGTTCAATGCTGCTTTGGCCATGGTGACTGAACGGGTGTTGCGTTTGCGCAGAATAACTTCGGGCATCAATTTCGCAAGATCACGAACTCGAAACGGCAGTAGGCGACCGTCCCAGCGTTCCGGGTCGGGATTTACGCCAACTACCGGCTGTCCCTCCAAATACTTCAAGGTATTGGCGACCAATCCATCCTGACCAAGCGTGACCACTGTGTCTTCCGGCGCGAAAACAAAGTTCGGCAGGAAGCTGCGATCCACGGTCTGGACTCGGCCCGTTTGACCAAGAGCTTCTTCGGCCTCCGTCAACGCCCGGTGATACGTCTCGTCCTCCCGCAGATAATCCGAAAAGTCCGCGCCCTGATGCTCGACATAGAAACGAGCCTGGCTGACGGTGTTGAACCGGATCACCAGTTCAGCCAGGCGCGTCGGTCGCGTCACGAGGACGATTTTGTTGTCGGTCAGACGGTTCATTTTCTCGCGGGTTGCGGTCCCATCAATTCGCGGAGCAAGTCCGGCGTGATGTTGAGCTGTCCGATTTTTTCGGCTTTGCCAGCCAGTTCCTGAAACGCAAAGGCAATCAATTGCTCCGGCTTCATGCTGGTGCTGGCCAAAGCTTGCAGAATCTTCGGGTCAGCGGTGCCGAGCGCCTTCATGGTCGTCTCGACTCCGTAAGCGCGGGCGTCGGCTTCGGCTCGTGCATTTTCTGCGGCAAGCGCAACCAGCTTTTTCCGCTCACCTTCCATGCCGATGTCGGCGGCAAGAGCTTCCTTCTCGACCAGATGCTTCTTCTCCTGCACCGCCCGTTCCGCATCCATCTGCGTCTCGCGAATCTGGCGTTTCTTGTTTTCCACGGCAATCTCGGTGTTCAATTCGTTTTCCTTGATTGCTCGTTCTTGTTCCACAGCCGAATTGCGACGGGCATAAATCGCCTCATCCGCTTCGCGAAACATCTTCTCGCGGGTTTCAGCCTCCAGCGCACGGACGGTTTCCGGTGTTGGCTTTATGGCCAAGATCGAGAGTCCGAGAACTTCGAGACCCAGCGAAGTGATTTCTTCCGCCGCCGTCAACCGGGTTTTCACGGCGTTGACCAGTTCATCCGAGGCACGGACGGCCGCGCGGAGTTGAAGCTTTTGCAGTTCACCTCGCGCGAAGACATTGACCACATGAATGACCCGTTCCGGTAGTTTCTTGGGGTCTTCTGCCGCATACGTCTGCCCCTTCGGAGCCAGCGTGTAATTCAGCAGGGTGGCCAACCGTTTTGGGTCGCCTACGCGATACGTGACTTGGCCCTGCATCGTCACGGTTTGGAAATCTGCCGTCGTTTCCTGAAAAATGAAGGGCACGTCGGTGCTGCCCACCGGCACAGCCACCAACGACGTGGTCGGCGCATAGTAGAAGAAAGATAATCCCAGACCTTCGCGGACGACTTTGCCGCCGCGGTATTGCAACAGGTAGGTGGTGGGCTGGACTTTGATGAATTTAATGCCGAACATAATGTGCCTTTCGTTTAATGTTTTCTCTGTCAGTCAAATTTGTTTCACAGTTCAAAATTGAATCCGCGCTTCTTGAGTTTCTCGTATTTATCCGCATCGAAACGGAACAACTGTGCCGGGCGATGGCGTCCGGCCATCTGGGTTTCCTTCAATGGCATGAGCAATCCGAAACCCAGGACTTTCTTGCGAAAATTCCGCTTGTCCAAGCCTGCTTCAAGAATTGCTTCGTAAAGATGCTGGAGTTCGGACAATGTAAATTTGGGCGGTAACAACTCGAATCCAATTGGTTGATAACGGACCTTGCCCTGCAACCGTGCGAGCGCCGCCGCCACGATGTCGGCATGGTCGAATGCCAGCTTGGGCAGCTTGGAAATGGGAAACCATTGGGCATTGGCCGCGTCAGTCGCCGCCTTTGCCTTGTGGTCGGTAAGCTTGACCAGGGCGTAATGCGCCACGCTGACCACGCGTTCGCGCGGATCGCGGTTCACCGTTCCAAATGTGTAGAGCTGTTCGAGGAAGACATTCTCAAGGCCGGTTTCCTCGGCCAACTCGCGGCGTGCGGCGTCATCAAGTGTTTCGTCCACGCGAACAAAGCCGCCGGGCAAAGCCCATTTTCCCTTGAAGGGATCAAGGGCGCGCTGGATCAACAGCACCTTGAGTTCGCTTTCATCAAAGCCGAAGACCACACAGTCCACGGTCAAGGCCGCACGAGGATATTGATAGTTGTATGCCATATTTTCATTCGTGTTTTCTTTACACGTGCTATTAATAGTGTATCATTAACACTATGTCAAGCGAGAATCTGAAAAACATGGAGTCGGGCAGAGTCTCTGGTAGTTTTGCCGGCGTGAATTCAACCCCGGTGGCAGACTCCGACCTGACGACGGACCCAATTCCGCAGCCGAGTTTACGATGGCTTGGCCTGCGGCCGGCTGAAGTCTGGGTCATGGCGGGAGCTTCCCTCCTAATTTTACTGCCGTCCTATCGGGCTTGGTGGTCCATCAGCGTCACCGAGGCCTGGGGCTTCGTGACCGGCGGCATCTGCGTCTGGTTGGTCGTGCGGGAACATCTGTGGAATTGGCCCATCGGCATCGCCAACAATATCGTTTTCTTCTTTTTGTTTCTGCATGGAAGGCTGTTTGCAGACATGAGCCTCCAAATTGTTTACCTCGGCCTGGGTGTCTATGGCTGGCTCAACTGGCTTTTTGGCGGTGAGAAGCGGACGGTGCTCAAGATCAGCAAAACCACACGGGTCGAATGGCTGGTGATGGCAGCATTGATTCCGCTCGGCATCTGGGGATTCCGGGAGATTCTGCTGATGGTGAACGGGGCGGCTCCCTTTTGGGATTCACTCACAACCGTGCTGAGCCTCGCCGCACAATACCTGCTGTGCCGGAAACGTTTTGAAAACTGGTTTCTCTGGATCGCCGCCGATGTCATCTACGTCCCGCTTTACCTGAGCCGGCATTTGCCGCTGACCGCCGTGCTCTACGCCGTGTTCCTGGGGATGTGCCTCATCGGCGTGCGCGAGTGGAACCGAAGCATGAGGAAAGGAAACGCTACGCCATGAAATTCGGGCTGGGCCTTGTCATTGGCAAATTTTATCCGCCCCATCGCGGTCACAAGCTGCTGATTGACGAGGCCGTCGTGCAGTCCGAGCGGGCGGTGGTCATCGTCTGCGGCAAACCGACTGACACGATTCCCGGTGAACTTCGCGCACAATGGTTGCAGGAAATCCATCCCACCGTCCAAGTCATGGTAATTGATGACCACTACGACGAAAATGATTCGCGGGTTTGGGCGGAAAACACCCTCCGCTGGCTGGGCCGTGCGCCGGATGCAGTGTTCACCTCCGAAGATTACGGCGACCGCTATGCAGAGCTGATGGGATCAAAGCACATTGGCGTGGACAAAGCTCGCGGACGGGTTCCAATTTCCGGCACGGCAATCCGAAACGACCCCTATGCCAACTGGGACTTTATCGAGCCACCGGTGCGGAGCTGGTTTGCTAAACGGGTCTGCGTCGTTGGTGCGGAGTCCACGGGAACCACCACGCTGGCACAGGCGCTGGCAGATAAATTTCAAACGAATTGGGTTGAAGAATACGGCCGCGAATATTCCGCTGAAAAGCTGGCGCGAAATGAAGCGGAATGGAACACGGATGAATTTGCCATGATCGCGAGGGAGCAGACGCAGCGGGAAGATGAGGCGGCGCGGCAGGCAAACCGGGTGCTGATCTGCGACACCAACGCTTTCGCTACGGTCCTTTGGCATCGCCGTTACATCGGCAACCACAGCGCCGCCATTGAGGAAATTGCTCGCCACGGCAAATGCGACCTCTACCTGCTCACCGGAGCTGAGATCCCCTTCGTGCAGGATGGACTGCGTGACGGCGAGCACATCCGCCAAGAGATGCATCGCTGGTTTGAAGTGGCGCTCGCGGCCCAGTCCGTGTCTTGGAAGATTTTACGCGGTTCACACGAGCGACGACTACAAGAAGCAATCCGGGCAACGGCGTCTTTGTTTGAAAATTCCGCATGGGCGCCAAAAGCAATTTCACTATGAAAATCAGCAAGGTCATCATCGTCATCAACCGGTCGAAAACGCACGCCGCTCAGACCGCGAAGGAGCTCAAGGCGGTGCTCGACCGCGAGCGCGTGCAGCAGGAATGGGTGGAAACCCTGCCGCCCCAGCGCAATCTATACCGACGACTCGGGGACTTGCGCAATATACAGGCTGATCTCGTCATCGCCTGCGGCGGTGATGGAACATTGTTGCAGGCGGCGCATCGTTTTCGCGGCACTGGCATTCCGATTCTGGGCATCAACATCGGCTACCTGGGATTCATCACGTCGGTGCGGGGCGACCGGGTTCGACAGGAGATGCGACGGGTCCTCAATGCTGAGTTCATCATCAGCCAGCGCACCGCCCTCGACTTGGTGATTGAAGATCCAAAGCGACGCGTCTTGGGCTGGGCGCTCAACGACGCTATCATCATCCGGGGTGACAACCCGCATCTGATTAGCATCTCCGCGCGGATCGGCGCGCGCCGGCTGACCAATTACCGCTGCGATGGTTTGATCGTGGCGACGCCAACCGGTTCGACCGCCTATTCCCTGGCCGCCGGTGGACCGATCATCAGCCCCGAATGCAGCGTGCTGACGATTACGCCCATCTGTCCCCAGGCCTTGACCAACCGTTCGGTGGTGGTCAACTCAACCGAGCCAATTGAAATGAGGTTGGACGCGACCTCCGGCCCCGGCGTCGTGCAGGTGGACGGCATGACGCTGGCCAAAGCCANNGACGGGCTGTCCAAACCCAAATACGGATACGCATGAGCTTTTTACTTTTCCCCGGCCGGCATCTGGTGAACACGGCGTTTCAAGAACAATATTTGAAGCGCGTCCTGACCGAGTCGCCAGCTTCGTTGCCAGGATTCATCCCAGGCAGCGCCCCCGTTGGGAAACCACCGACGGAAATCATTTTCGCCATCACGTCTTCCAACCAGGAGAATTCCCGGTTCAATCCCATCCCGTTCCACATTCGTGCGGTGGGAGTGGATCGGTTCGCAAGGCAGCTGCAAAAGCACGGACCAATCCGCTATCGGGTGCTGGGAATTCCGCATTACGGACACACCCATAATTTCGCCGCCTTTACCATCAAGGAAATCGCGTATCAGAGCGAGCAAACCATCCGGCTCACCCCCGAAAATTGCCTCGTGCTGTGCTCCACCCCGGAAGTCATCCGGCTATATCAGGAACTGGGCTTCGCAATTGCCTCCGCAGAGTTGAGCGCGGCCGATTCACAGCCGGCCACGCCAATTGAAATCATCCGCGAGATCGGCGGCCAGAAGCAAAGCTGGCGCGCGGGCAAACTAGCCGGCACCCAATTGGCCACCAGTCACGCGACCTTGTTTGAAGATTTCCCCGAGGTTCCCCAGCGCATTGCGCGGCTGTATCAGGACCCGCTGACAAATCAGGAGGGAAGCCTGACCACGGCCCGGAATTACAGCACCTATGCGCGCGGCATGAATGAGATCATCCGGCTAAAATACTTGGATATTCAAAATGCAATCCGTTCAGGTCGGATCGTGGACGAAGGTTGCGCCGACGGGGCGTTGCTCGCCGAAATCAGCCGCGACTTTCCCGATTCAGATTTGTTCGGGATTGATTTGTCGTCGGAATTTGCCAGCCGGTTTTTGGAACGCCAGCGGGCCGGCGAATTCGGAGGAGCGTATGTTCACTTTTTCCATCGGAACCTCTTCGACCGCGTCTTCGAACCAGAGTCCATCAACACCACCATCTGCAACAGCACGCTCCATGAAATCTGGAGCTATGGTGAAGGCGAGAAATCCGTTCGTAGCTACCTCGCCGAAAAGTTGCGCCAACTACGACCGGGCGGACGACTGCTCATCCGCGATGTGGTGGGACCGGATGACGGAGATCGTGAAGTTCTATTTTGGTGCTCGGACAAAGACGGACAAAACCTCTCAGCGGCAGAAATCATTCAGCACAAAGATCGCAGCGCAGAATGGCTGCACACCTTATCCACGCGCAGCCGGCTTTTTCTGTTTGCGCAGGATTTTCTCGGTGGTCAAAGTGGATTTTCGTTTAAAGAGGGGTCTCATCGCGACCGCCCAGTGTTTCGACTCGCGCTTCGGCAGGCGGCGGAATTCCTTTCCAAGAAGGATTATACCGACAACTGGTCCTCGGAAATGAACGAGGAATTCTGCTTCTGGAATTTCTCAAAATGGAAACAGGCGCTCACTGAAATCGGTTTTAAGATCTTTGAAAACCCCAACCACCAAAGCGAGGGCTCGCGCGTTTACACGAATCCCTGGATTGTGGAGCATCGCCATACCGGACATGCGGAGGTGATGGATTTGCAGGGCCACGCGCTGCCGTGGCCGCCGACCAACATGATCCTCGTCGCCGAAAAGCCAATGCACTGAGCCGGTCGGTCTATTTCATTTTTGCGATGAGCGCCCGCAACTCCGCGAGTTCAATTTCGAATCCGCCCGACAAGATCGGAAACCGGCACCACGTCTTCGGATCGAGATTTTCGTCGTCCAAATGGAATGACGGCGCATAGCGCTCGCGCTTCCACTGATTGCGGCACCAGAGCTTGAAAAATCGTTCCACCCAAATGCCAATTTGTTGCAGCGGCAAATTTGAAAACTGGACACGGATCAATTCAAAAACGTCTGCCGGCGAATTCTTGTCACGGATGGCCGCGCGTTCGATGGCATCCAGCACGTCGTATGGCATCAAATCATCCTCGTCAGTCTGATGGCGGTCGGCGGGACGCAACTCAGCCGTCGGCGCCTGTTGATTGACGACGGCCAGAGCGGGAATGGGATGCAGTCCTTCCGGGCCTTTGGTTTCCAGCCAGCGCAGCCAATGGCGCAGGAATGCCTTGTCAATGCCGGCAATGGGACTCAATCCGCCGCTGGTGTCGCCATCCATCGTCGCATAGCCCACGGCGGCTTCACTGCGGTTGCTGGTGGAAAGCAACAGCGCATTATTCAAGTTGGCAATCAGCCAGATGCCGGGCGAGCGCACCCGCGCCTGGATGTTTTGCAATGCCAGATCATCGCGTTGCCAGTCCAGTTTCCGGCCAAGCGCCGCCTCAATGGCGCGCAGATAACCCTGATGGATGGCTTCCACGTCCAGTTCCAGATGCGTCGCGCCCACAGCTTCGGCAATGGTCCGCGCCGCCGACCGCGTGACCTCGCCGCTGTTGGCCGTGGCCTGATAGGCGGTGGTGAGCAGTGCCGTGGTCAAAGTTTTGGGCGTTGGTTTTTCTGGAAGTTGCCGGAGATACGCCAGCTTGTTTTTGACTGTATCCATTCCCAGTTCGGCCAGTGCCATTTCCAGTGAAAGTGAAACCAGACAGGTGACCGCCGCCGAATCTGCTCCGCCGCTCAGCGAAACGACGAATCCCTGCGAGTGGCTCTTGCGCAGGTAATCAAACAGCGCCAGCGCCTCCGCCCGCAGAAATTCTTCTTCCTTCAAATTTGGACTGGCCTCCCAGGTCAATGCTGCAATTGATTTCGCCTTTTGATCCGGCCCCACCTGCGGCCAGTTGAACGGCGCGCTGATACGCAGCTTGTTGTCGCCGGCCAGATCCGGCTTGAAGCTGGACGTCCGCGCCTGGCTCATCCGTGTCGCATCCACGTCAATCACCGCGTTGGTGAGCTTGAAATCCGCAAAACTGAATCTCGGGCCGGAAGCGATCAATTTCCCGCCCGAGGCGATCAGCGCACCGCCGTCATAAATGGCGCGGCCGGCTTCGTTGCCCAGCAGGTTGGCGTAAACATAGCTCACGCCAAACGCCCGCGAACCTTCGAGCACAAACCGTTTGCGCACTTCCAATTTGCCAAACGCAAAGTGGCTGGCGCTCGGATTCAAAATCAGATCAATTCCGTGCAAGGCCAGTGTCGCGCCCGGACGATTGGCTACCCACGCGTCCTCACAAATTTCAAAACCAATCTGGACACCGCCGATGTCATAATGGATGTCGCCGATGGGAATCGTCGCGCCGTCGGAAGCGACGAATTCATCGCGCACACCAGACGGCCACGCCTTAAACCAGCGCGGCTCATAGTGGATTCCGTCGCCAGCAAGAAACCTTTTTGCGGCCAGACCAACCAATTTGCCATCAACTGCCAGTGCGGCGCAGTTGAAAAGGCCATTCTGATGGAATATGGGCAATCCGAATGACACAACCATTCCGCGAGTTTCAGGCAATAATTCTTGCAAGGCTTGCCATGCACGTTGGTGAGTGTTGGTAGCGTGGAATGCGTCTTCACAACCATAGCCGGTAAGGCAGAGTTCCGGCAGGCAAAGCACGCTGATGCTCTGTTTCCGTGCCGCTTGAATTGCCCGGCGAACATTCGCCGTGTTGTGTTGCCAATCAAGCGGCGTTTGGTTCAGCATTGCCGCAGCTACATGGATCAATTTCATGGCGTCATGTCTCTCCGCGAGCGTGCAGGATGAGTTTCATTTTCATTTCATGAAGTCCAAGTTCAAGCCCCACCGGATATTCATGCGGATTCACGAACCGTTTCACCCCGGAATGGAACATTCCGATCTGGGTCTGGGCGCGCTGCCGAACTTCAACCAAGGCGGGCGCTTGGTAAACAAGCTGACCCTGACGAAAAATTGGAACGAGCAAATCTTCAAATGCCGTTTCGGGTGTAAGGTGTTTGCGGCGGGTCGAGTCCAAAGGGTCAACGATGGTGAACGGCTTGGGCACGCCCGTCTCAACATCAAAGATTCCGTCACCGATGAATTCCTTGTCCGAGCGAAATCGCCGAACTTGTTGGATGCCGGGATTTGAAACTTTGGCGGCTTGTTCACTCAATTTTACCTTGTAAGCCCATTTCCCGTCGTCACCGCGAATCGCCCCCAACTTGTAAACGCCGCCCAGCGCAGGTTGGTCGTAAGCCGTTATCAATTTTGTGCCCACGCCCCACACATTGATCTTTGCGCCCTGTTCTTTGAGGCTGGCAATGATGTGTTCGTCCAGATCGTTGCTTGCGACAATGACCGCTTTCGGAAAACCCGCTTCATCCAGAATTTTTCGGGCCTCGATGCTCAGCCACGCCAGATCGCCGGAATCCAGCCGAATTCCAACCATTTCGTGACCGCGTTCCCTCAACCATTTTCCGGTTTCCACCGCATGGCGAACGCCTTCCAGCGTGTCATAGGTATCCACCAGAAACACGCAGTTGTTTGGCATGGCCTCGGCATAAGCGAGAAATGCTTCACGCTCATCGTCAAAGGACATCACCCAACTGTGCGCATGAGTTCCGCGCACAGGAATGCCATAGATTTTTCCGGCCAGAACATTGGAAGTGGCCGCGCAACCGCCGATGTAGGCCGCCCGGCTGGCTCCCAGCGCACCGTCCACACCTTGTGCCCGGCGCAGTCCGAATTCCATCACCGGTTCACCGCGAGCGGCCAGACAGACACGGGCGGCTTTGGTCGCGATCAATGATTGGAAATTGACCAGGTTCAGCAGGGCTGTTTCGAGCAACTGGCATTGCAGAATCGGCCCCTTGATCCGCAACAGCGGCTCGTGAGGAAAGGCAACCGTTCCCTCTGGAATCGCGTCCACATCGCAAGCGAAGCGGAGCGTTCGCAGATATTCCAGGAATCCGGCCTCAAACAGCGGTTTGCCGTCGTTTCCTGTCATCAATGACAGAAACTGCAAATCGGCCTCCGTAAAGTGAAATGATTTTAGGAAATCAATGGCCGTGGCGAGTCCGGCGGCAATCGTGAAGCCCGATTGAAAGGGGGCTTTTCGAAAGAACAAATGAAAAACCGACTCGCGCTCCGCGCGTCCAGACTTCCAATAGCCGTAAGCCATTGTCAGTTGGTAGAGGTCGGTCAGGAGCGCCCGCCCGCTCCAAGTGTCAATTTGATCATCTGCCTTCATATAGTGTTATATTTACACTAACAAGCCGAAGTTCGCAAGCTCCTTTTACATTCATCGAGTCTGTTGTTTTGCAAGCCCAAGTCCATTTCAGGCTGGTATGTCGTGATCAATGTCAACAGCATGGAATGAGAATATAGTGATTGGGTTCGTTAATCATGATTAAAGTTTCAAGCAACAGATATGCAACTGGACACGCGCCTCGACACCTTGCGGCATCGCGCCTTCTTTTTGAATTGTAAATGTTGTTTTTTATATGTTATAAATATGGCGTTGTATTTATAACAGAATAGGGACATATTATCCCCGCCGTGAGACTGAATG
>PLYV01000311.1 GCA_003151855.1 Limisphaerales bacterium
GGCGCGGAGATCGGCATCAGCACCGACAAGATCGGCGCGCGCGGCCCGATGGGCTTGGACGAATTGACCAGCTACAAATGGCTTGGTATCGGCAGCGGGCAAATCAGGACTTGATCAGCCACAGATGGGCACAGATGAAACACAGATTTCCGAATTAAAATCATCTATGTTTCATCTGTGAAAATCTGTGGCAAAAAAACGTGAACACTCCCGCCGAACAAGCCAAATTCATCCGCGATTCCATTCCCGCGGGCGGGCTTTTCGCCGGACTGGAATGGAAGATTTCACCGACGCCGTTTCCGCTGGGCGAAAATCTGGCGAAGGAAATTGAGTCGCTGGGGCGCGTGCTGCTGCAATTTTATCGCGCGACCAATCTGCTTTACCGCAAGAGCGTCGAGGGCAAACAGCCGGAATGGGTTGCGCGCTGGCTCGACCTTGGCAAGCCGCGCGAGTTGATCGAGCTTCAACGTTCCGCCGTGTTCAAGAATGACGTGCCGCGCGTCATCCGCCCGGACATTTTGTTCACGGAAAATGGTTTCAGCATCACGGAACTGGATTCGGTTCCCGGTGGCATTGGATTGACGGCGTGGCTGAACCAGACCTATTCTCAAAACGGCGCACAAGTTCTCGGCGGAGCGGACGGAGTGTTGCGCGGATTTGAATCCATATTCGGTGACGCCAAAAAAGTTCATCTCCTCGTTTCCGAAGAAGCCAAAACATACCGGCCGGAAATGGAGTGGATTGCGGCGCAACCCGGCTCGCGATTCGTGGTTCAAGATTCCAATTTCACCGGCTTTGCCGAGGGCGATGCGGTTTACCGTTTCTTCGAGCTGTTCGACTTGCCGAACGTGGCGAACGCCAAGCAGATTTTTGATCTCGCGGCGGAAAAGAAAATCCGGCTGACGCCGCCGCCCAAGCCGGTTTTCGAGGAGAAAATGTTGTTCGCGCTGCTGTGGAACCGGAATCTGCACAGTTTCTGGCGGCAGGAACTCGGCGAAGGTTTTCTGGCGCGCCTTAAAAAAATTATTCCTTACACCTGGCTCGTGGATCCATCGCCGATGCCGCCGCACGCGGCCATTCCTGAATTGAATCTCACGGATTGGTCGCAGCTCAAGACGATGTCGCAGAAGGAGCGCGACCTGATTTTGAAGGTGTCCGGCTTTTCGGAAAATGCGTGGGGTGCACGCGGTGTATTCCTCGGCAGCGATTTGTCGTCCGCCGACTGGAGCGTGGCGGTGGACGCGGCACTGAAAAATTTTGAGACGTCGCCAAGCGTGTTGCAGCGGTTCCACAAACCGTCGCAGGTGGACGCAAGCTGGTTTGATTTTTCAAAGAACGAAGTCGTGCCGATGAAAGGCCGGGCGCGGCTGTGTCCGTATTNNATTGTTCCCGCCGACAAAAAAATTGTGCATGGGATGAGCGACGCGGTTCTGGCACCCTGTTCGATATGAGCCTGATTGAATACAGCCTGCTCGCGGCGAGTTCGCTGTTTGTCATTGTGGACCCGTTCGCGGTGATCCCGGCGTTCATTGCAATGACGCCGAACGATTCGCCGGCGGAGCGTTCGCGCATGGCGAAAATCGCGTGTCTGGTGGTGGCGGGCGTGCTGCTGGGATTCGGCTTCGCAGGCAAATGGGTTTTTCAACTGCTTGGCATCACCATGCCGGCGTTCCAGATTGCGGCGAGCATCGTGCTACTGCTGGTGGCGCTGGACATGTTGCGGGCGCAGCGCTCGCGCGTGCAGGAGACGAGCGAGGAAACGGCGGCGGGCGCGGAGAAAACGGACATCGCGGTGACGCCGCTGGCGATCCCGATGCTGTCCGGGCCGGGCGCGATCTCGACGGTGATCCTGCTGGAATCGGAGGCGACGACGGTGTGGCACAGTCTGGCGTTGTGTGGCTGCATCCTGCTGGTGTCGCTGGCGAGCTACGGCGTTTTGCACATGGCGGCACACGGCGCGAAACGGCTGAACCCGATTGCGCTGCGCATCGGCACGCGCGTCATGGGCTTGCTGCTGGCGGCGATCGCGGTGCAGTTCATGGTGAACGCGCTGAAGACGCTCATGCCGCACTTTTTTGAGTGAACGCCGGAGCGCCGGTCAAAGTAAACTTTTCTTCAACGTCGCCGCGTCATCCGTCGGCGGCTGGCAGGCGGTGCCAGTGCAGACAAACGCGGTTGCTTCCGCTTTCGTGGACAAAGTTTTGGCGAACGGTTCGACCGCGCCAATGTTGCCAAAAATGATTTTGTTCAGCTGATAAACCGAGTGCGCGGCGCGGAGCAGCTTTTGAAATTCTTCCGAGTTGTTGTTTCCAACCATCACGACACGGCGCGGTTCATCCAGCCAGAAATCCAGCGCGTGCAGCATGAACGCCAAACCGGCGGGCTGGTTTTGCAGCCGGTGCGCGAAGAGTTGCAGCGTCGCCTCGGCAGGCTGGCGGAAATCCTCACGGCCCGTGATGCCGGCGAATTTCAGCAACGCAAGCGTGGCGACAGAATTGCCGCTTGGTTCCGCGCCGTCGTAATCGTCTTTCACGCGCAGAATCAAATCGGTCGTGCCGGCGGGGCTTTGCCAGAAGCCGCCATTTGCCGGGTCATAAAATTTCGCGATCATCGCCTCGGCCAGTTCAACGGCGAAGTCGAGATGCTTTGGCACCAGCGTGGCTTCGTAGAGCTGGATGACGCCGTCGAGCAGGAACGCGTAGCCTTCGAGCAACTGGACACTATCACGCTCGCCGTCGCGCCAGCGGTGAAAGAGCGTGCCGCTCGCGCCACCTTGGTCGGATTGCCAAAGCTTATCGCGGAGGAATTGCAAATTCTTCTCCGCCGCCGCGCGATAGGTTTCATCGTCTAAAACAACCGATGCGCGGGCGAAGGCACCGAGCATCAGGCCGTTCCACGAGGCGAGAACTTTGTCGTCGAGATGCGGACGAATCCGTTTGGTCCGTGCTTCGCACATTTTCATTTTTGCGGAAACGAGCAACGGTTGGTCGGCAGCGGGCACGTTGGGATTGACGAGGCTCAAGACATTTTGCCCGGCCAGCGGAGTCGGGTGGCTGTGGTCAACAAAGTTGCCCGCTTTGGTGATGCCAAAATGATTTGCGGCAACGATGAATTCCTCCGGTGACAGCAGCTTGGCCAGTTCATCGTGCGTCCAGCAGTAAAATTTGCCCTCGTGGCCTTCGCTGTCGGCGTCTTCGGCGGAGTAAAATCCGCCGCCGGGATGCGTCATGTCGCGTAAAACATAATCGAGAATATCACGAACAACTTCCGCGTGGCGCGCGTCGCCGCTGGCCAGAAATGCGTCGAGATACAACTGCGCGAGCTGCGCGTTGTCGTAGAGCATCTTTTCGAAATGCGGCACGAGCCATTCCGCATCCACGGCGTAGCGGGCAAAGCCGCCGCCGAGTTGGTCGTGGATGCCGCCAGCATTCATACGGTTGCAAGTGTGCAAGACCATTTTCACCGCCTCGGTATCACCAAAACGTTTCGCGGCGCGCAGGACGAGTGCCGGGATGCTGGGCTGCGGAAATTTTGGCGCGCCACCGAAACCGCCGTTCACCGGATCGTAAGCCTCCTTGAACATCTGGGCGGCGTGCTGGAGCGTTTGCGGCGTCAGCGGCAGGTTTTCCTTGGCGTCACGCGCGGTGATGAGTTCCAGCCGCGCGTGCAGTTCGTCGGCGGACGCGGCGATTTCCATTTTTCGTTCGCGCCACAGTTCTGCGATCTGCTGGAGCAGTTGCAAAAAGCTGGGCCGACCGTGCCGCGCGTCCGGTGGGAAATAAGTGCCGCCGAAAAAGGGTTTCAAATCCGGCGTGAGAAACACGCTCATCGGCCAGCCGCCGCTGCCGGTCGTGGACTGCACGAACGTCATGTAAATCTTGTCCACGTCCGGCCGTTCCTCGCGATCCACCTTGATGCTGACGAAATGTTCGTTGAGCAATTTGCCGACGGCTTCCTGCTCGAACGATTCGCGTTCCATGACGTGACACCAATGGCAGGTCGAATAGCCGATGCTCAGGAAAATTGGCTTGTTTTCCGCGCGCGCCTTGGCGAACGCCTCGTCGTTCCACGCAAACCAGTCCACGGGATTATGCGCGTGCTGGAGCAGGTAGGGTGATTTTTCTTGGGCGAGCCGGTTGGTGTGTTGGGCGGACATCGCGGGGAATCTGCCTCATAATCGGGTTCATCGCGAATAATTTTGCGTCGTCTCCAGCGCGCGGCTGCGCTAGGCTTAAATCATGCTGTGGAAAAGAAATTGGCGACCGGAAACCGTGATGCTGCTTGTGGGTGGCATCCTGCTTGCGTTTTTCTCCGCCAGCCTCGCGGTGGATTTGCTCCGGCGCGCGGGCATCGCCGGTTTCCGCGCGCCAGACGACTGCGGCAGCGTGCTGCTGGCCACGCTGGGCTTCCACGGTGCGGCGATTGTGGCGGGGATTTTGTTTTTCAAGCTGCACGGCATCGGCTGGCGCGAGATTTCCGGACTGGAAACGGCAGGCTGGCCGCGGCAGTTGTGGCTGGTATTCGTCGCACTGACGTTGGCGCTGCCGGTGATGTTCGGGCTGAAATTCCTGTCCGAATTGTTCCTTAAAAAAATGGGCTGGCCGGTGGAAGACCAGCGCGCGGTTGAATTAATTGTGGCTGCCAAGTCCACTGGGATGAAAATTTATCTAGGATTTTTCGCCGTCGTCCTCGCGCCGCTGGCGGAGGAATTCATCTTTCGCGGCTTGTTGTATTCCGGCGCGAAAAAGCTCGGTTGGCCGAAGTGCGGCTGGATTATGGTGAGTTTGTTGTTTGCGCTCATCCACACCAGCGCGCCGATTTTTCTGCCGCTCTTCGTATTCGCGCTGGTGCTGACCTGGCTTTATGAAAAGACCGAGGGGCTGCTGGCGCCGGTCATCGCGCACAGCCTGTTTAACGCGGCCAACCTCGGCCTGTTGGTCATCCAAGAGAAAATGGCCGCCCTGCCCAAATGAACGAATTTGAGCTCATCGCGCGCCTGACGAAATCGCTGCCGACGAACGAAACCGTTGTGGCTGGCGCGGGCGACGATTGCGCCGTGCTGGATCTGGGCGTGCCGGAAAAGTTGATTTTGTTCAAGACTGACGCGGTGGTGGAGGGGATTCATTTCACGAAGGAAACGCCGCCGGAAAAAATCGGGCGCAAGGCGCTGGCGCGCTGCCTGAGCGACATCGCCGCGATGGCCGGCACGCCAACGGCGGCGCTGGTGACGATAGCGCTGCCGAAAAACTTCGCCGCGGAATTTGTCGGCAAAATCTACGATGGTCTGAACACACTCGCGAAAAAAACCGGTGTGGCGGTGGTCGGCGGCGAGACGACGACGAATCCCGAACGCATCCTGATTTCCATCGCGCTGCTCGGCACAATCCCGCGCGCGCGGCAGATTTTGCGCTCCGGCGCGAAGGTGGGCGACGCGATTTTTGTGACCGGCGAACTTGGCGGTTCGCTGGCGGAGAAACATCTGGAGTTTGAGCCGCGATTGGAAGAAGCGCGCTGGCTGGCGGAACATTTTCGCCTTCACGCGCTGATGGATTTGAGCGACGGGCTGGGCGGTGATCTGCGGCACATCCTGAACGCGAGCGGGGCTGGCGCGGAGATTTTGAAATCGGCGGTGCCGGTCTCGCGCACGGCGAAGCTGGCGGCGCGGGGAAATTCCTCGGCCAAGCCGGCCTTTGTGGCGGCGCTGACGGACGGCGAGGATTTTGAACTGCTGTTCACCGTCGCCAGCAAGGATGCGGTGAAATTGCTGGATGCGTGGAAAAAGAAATTTCCCGAAGTGAAATTGAGCTGCATTGGGAAAATTGTTTCCGGCGCCGGAATTTTGATCCGCGACAAGCACGGCGCGCACCAGTTTAATGCCCATGGCTATGTTCATTTCGCATAGTCCGGCGGACACCGAGGCGCTCGGCGAGCGGTTCGGCCGCGCGGCGCAAACCGGTCTGGTCATCGCCTTGAGCGGCGACCTCGGCGCGGGCAAGACGCAGTTCGTGCGCGGGCTGGCGCGCGGGTTGGGCATTGCCGGTCGCGTGCATTCGCCGACGTTCACGCTGGTGAACGAATATGGCGGTGGCCGGCTGAAATTGTTTCACCTCGACCTGTATCGGCTGGAGACGGCGGAGCAGATTTTGTCCGCAGGCATTGAGGATTATCTGTCGCCGGACGGCGTGAGCGTGGTGGAATGGGCCGAACGAATTGCCGATTGCCGATTGCCGATTGCCGATTTGAAAAATGTAAAAATTGAGATTTTGAACGAGACAGAACGGAAGATTATCTATGACGATTTTGGCGCTTGAATTTTCCTCGGCCCGGCGGAGCGTGGCGCTGGCGCGCGGCGGAACGGTTTTGGCCGAGGCCGCCGTGCAGACCGATGCGCGCGGCACCGATGCGTTTGGCCTTATCGAAAAAGTTTTGGCGGAGGCGAAAATTGCGCGTCAGGAAATTGAAGCCGTCGCCGTCGGCCTCGGCCCTGGCAGCTACACCGGCATCCGTGCGTCCATCGCGGTGGCCCAGGGCTGGCAACTGGCGGCCGGCGTGAAGCTGCTGGGCGTGAGCAGCGCCGACGCCATCGCGGCGCAGGCGCAGGCGGAGAAAAACTTCGGGCGCGTCAATGTGGTGATTGACGCCCAACGCGGGGAATTTTATCTGTCGGCGTGGGACATCACGGCGACGGAGCGGAAAGAAACTTCGCCGCTTAAAATTGTTTCCGGCGCGGAAAAAGCCGCGCGGGAAAACGCGGGGGAAATTTGCGTTGGGCCGGAAGCGGTGAGATTGATTTTCCCCACGGCAGCCATGGTGGCGCGGCTGGCGACCGGCCGAAGCGATTTTATTGCGGGCGAAAAAATGGAGCCGATTTATCTGCGGGAAACCAATTTTGTGAAGGCACCGGCGGCGGGAAAGGTTTGAGAACTGCACGGCGGAAAGTTTCCGCCAGCCGTGTTACTTTTGACGACGGCGGATCAACAACCAGCAGGTGGCCAAGCCGCCGCCGAGAATGGTCCAAGTTTGCGGTTCCGGCACGGTGACGACGGACAGAGTCCAGCTTGCCAGCGTGGATTGGCCGTTACCAGAAAGGTCGGCCACAAACAGCGTCCATGTGCCGTTCGGGTTGGAGCCGTAGTAGTTGGCCAGCGTGTTACCGGTCGGCGCGGCGTCGAAAGCGCTGGGAGCGGAGTGGAGCGAATCAATAGTGCGGCTGTCGGCCGCCCAGGTGCCGGTCAACTGGCCGTTGCCGTTGAGATCGCCGGGATAACCGCCGAGTGATTGGTAGAAGTGGATGTTGTTCGCCGAGGTGGCGTCGAACGTGACGTTGAACCCGGCGTCGGAGTAGCCCAAATTGCTGGTTGAACTCACGCCCGTGCGGTTCACCAAGACCACCATCGTTCCCGTCGGTGAAAGCAGATAAGCATACAGGTCGCCGGAAAAACCGCCGGTGATGTCGAGGTTGACCGTGATGTTGGTGGTGACACCGCTCATGCCGCTGATGACGTTTGTGGAGGTGATGCCGACTGGATTGGCGTCTGGGATAGGCGTGTTGCTCGTGACGCTGGCCGTCAAATTGGTTACGTCGGCATGGCTGGCCAGTGCGGTCAGCAGCAGCAACATCAGGATTCCAAATTGTTTTTTCATCAAATTTTTCGCGATGAAATCCAAACTTCATCGCCCTGTCCAAACAACTCATACAGCTTGAGCTTGCGCAAGCAAACAAATTTATCGGAGTTTTCTAGATAAAGATAAAATGTGTCCGCTGGCAATGCAACCTCATTTGAGTGTCAAACCGGTCATGGTTTTTAACTCGTTCGCGCACTGCCCAGCACCAACGCCAGCCAGCCGGCCAGCAGGCACAATCCACCCACCGGCGTCACCGCGCCCAGCCAGTGCAAATCAGTCGCCGCCAGGAGGTAAAGCGAGCCGGAAAAAATAAGGATGCCGGCCAGGAAAAAACTCCAGGCCAGCCGGGGCAGGGCGTTCCGCTCCGCCAAAACGAACAGCATCACGGCGTGGATAAAATGGTAAAGCACCGCTTTTTCCCAGATGGCGGCGGTGCCGTGTTGTGCGAGCAGGTTTTTCAAGCCATGCGCGCCGAATGCGCCGAGCGCCACGGCCAGCAGTCCCAGCGCGGCGGCGGTGCGGCGGGCGGAGACCAGGCTCATTTTTCCTCCGCCGATGGCTGGCGTTTTTGCAGTTCGCTTTCCAGAAAAGTGTCCTCTGGCGCGGTCGCCCAGGCCGTGAACCACAGGTTGCCGAGCAGTTGCCCGCTTTTAACGAGCTGCGTCTCCAGAAACGCCCGGCCTTCCGCGCCGCGATTTTCCTGGTTCGACAATTTGCCGTCGCGGTCAAGGAGGTAGAGCGGCTCGACCATTTTGTTGGCCGCCACGATGAAATCCACTGACGCGTGAAAAATTCCGTCCGGTTCCGCCGCCGGCATTTTTTCCGCCGGATGGATGCGCGGCGAAAGTTTCTTCACGTCAATGCCGCCGGTGGCCGCAAAAAAGCCGCCGTCAATCCACTGGTGAAATTTGAACGACGTCGTGTAGTGGTTCAGGTTGTTGTTGGTCGTCCAGCCGTGGTGATACATCGTCGTGTGCAGCGGCTGGCTGGCGTCGCCCACGAAATGCCCCATCACGCCCATGACGTAGATGATGTTCTGCTTCGCGTTTTCGATTTCCGTCGGCGTGCCGCCCGCTTTTTCCAGCGCGGCGAGCGTGGCGAAACCGGACTGCAATTTCTCAAAATTCTCCGTGATCGCCCACGGCAGAAAGCCGTTGATCTCCCGCGTGTGGTCGGCATCCTTCGCCGGGTCAATCGCCGGAAATCTTTCGGGATGTGCCGCGCGCGCCTTCACGATGGCCGCCACGAAATCGTAGCGCAACGGCGGCAGCGTCGCCGGCGTCAGGCCGTAAAGTCTGATGTCTTCCAAATCCAGATAATGATCCGGCCCGCTTGCGTGGCCGAGCGCCAGCCCGGTGCCGTCGCGGAAACTGGTGATGTTGCGCCAGCGGTCGGCCTCGCCCGCGAGATACGCGATGCGCGTCCGGGCGTCCGGCGTCAGCGCGAACGCGGGGAAATCCTTTGGCAGCGATGACAGCGCGAGTTCATTCACGGCGTGGTGGCCTTCGTAATCCCACGCCTGCACCTTTCCCGCCAGCGCGGCGGCGAGGCCGATGACTGCCAGAATTTTCTTTTTCATTTTCAGTCCTGATGCCAGCGTAGCGCAACGCGGTTTGTTGCAAAGCAGAAATCCCCGCGCGCAAAAATCCGTGTTCAACTGCGCTCATCCATGCTTAAATGCCGGCGTGAAAATCATCACCGACGAACGCTGCACCGGCTACGGCCAACCTGGCTATCCCGAACGCCCGGCGCGCGTCGAAAACACCATCGCCCTGCTGGAAGACCAGACGGAACTGACGCTTGATTTCGCCCAGCCCACCAGCGTCGCCGACGAAATCATTCTCCGCGCCCACACGCCGGCAGTCCTCGCGCGGCTCGCCGTGCCGGAGCCGTTCGATGAGGACACGCCGTATTTCGAGAACATTGGCACTTACGCCCGCGCGTCTGTCGCCGCCGCGCTGGACGCGCTCGCGGCTGCGCGCCAGGGCGAAACGGTTTTCAGCCTCATGCGCCCGCCCGGCCACCATGCGTTGCGCGAAAAATCCATGGGCTTCTGCTACCTCAACAACATCGCCATCGCCGCGCTCGAAGCCCGTGCCGCCGGTGCGAAACGCGTCGGCGTTTTTGACTTCGACGTGCATCATGGCAATGGCACCGAGGACATTTTGCTGAACCAGGCCGGCGTGGAGTTTTTTTCCGTCCACGAGCATCCGTCCTATCCGCAAACCGGCGCGGAAAATCGCGGGCACAATTGTTTCAATTATCCCGTCGCGCCCGGCACGCCGCGCCTGACCTACCGCGCCAAGCTTGCGCACGCGCTCGACGACCTTCGCAGCTACCGGCCGGAACTTATCGCTGTGTCCGCCGGCTTCGACGCCTATCTGCGCGACCCGCTGGCCGACAGCCCGCTGCTGGAGGAGGATTTTTACTGGCTCGGCCAGTCGCTGCGCGCGCTCGGCGTGCCGTTTTTCAGCCTGCTCGAGGGCGGTTACAGCAAGGATTTGCCGGAACTGGTCTTCGCGTATCTCAAAGGCGTGGAAGGGAAATAATTTCCATGACCGTCCTCGAAGCCATCCAGAAAAGCACCGAGTTTCTCGCCAAAAAAGGCGTGGAATCGCCGCGCCTGCAGACGGAACTGCTCCTCGCGCACCAGCTCAAAATGCCGCGCATGAAGCTCTACCTGAACTTCGACCGCGTGCTGACCGTGCCAGAAACCGACGGCCTGCGCGAACTCATCAAGCGCCGCGCCGCGCGCGAACCGCTCCAGCACATCACCGGCTCGACTTCATTTTGCGGCCATGAAATTACCGTCAGTCGCCACGCGCTCGTGCCGCGCCCGGAAACTGAATTGCTCGCCGAACTCGGCTGGAAATGGTTGGAGTTCACGCTTCAGCGTGTTCCCGAACAGCCTAAAGGCTGGACTCCAACGGCGCTCGACTTCGGCACCGGCACCGGCTGCA
>PLYV01000234.1 GCA_003151855.1 Limisphaerales bacterium
GGCAACAGCGTGGTGAGCATCTTGATGGTGGTGGTTTTGCCCGCCCCATTGGAGCCGAGCAGGCCGAATACTTCGCCGGCATTGACCGAAAGCGTCAGCGCATCCACCGCCGTGAACGTGCCGAAGCGGCGGGTCAGGTTTTTGATTTCGAGCACAACTTCGGCCATAACCCAAAATGTCGCTTTTGCCCGGCGCGAACAATGGGGTGAACACCCCATGAAATTGAACCACCAAGACGCCAATCCCCGGAACCGCAGCGGGGACGGTTCACCAAAGACTCTTCACCGTAATGTTGGCCACCAGATCAAACTGGCTTTGACGAGGCAGAGTGCGATCAGTCCAAACATTTCTCCGCCAGTTTGCAAGTTGGTGCCGCTCATGGATGCCAACCGCCGCTACAAAGCCGGCGTGGAGCAATATCTCGATGTCATCGTTGCCCAAGCCTCTGAGCTGGCGCACGAGCAAACCGTAATCCAGCTTCGCGACCAGCGGCTGGCCACCAGCGTCTCTTTGATCAAAACTTTGGGAGCCGGCTGGATTTTTGAAGCCCTGCCCAACAAAAAGTAACCGTATGGTTACTCTCGTATTGAATTGCCAAAACCATCTGTCAAACTACCCCCTCTTTACAGACTAATATGATGTTACATTCATTTCCCTCCACCCTGACTGATGCGTTACCGGCTTTTCTTTTATGAGCCGCCGCAAGAATTCCGAATCCGCCCAGGCCAGCAACGTGTTTCAATTCACGCTGGCGGGATTGATTGTATTCAGTCTCGCCTTGCTTGCCGGGGCCACGTTTGTCGGCTTCAAGCTCGCCACCGGCAACCACCCGCGACTGGCGGAGGCTTTTGCGGTTGACCCAAAAGACAAAACCCGTTCGGTCCATGTCGGGCCGTGGGGTGAACTGATCACCCGTGACATCGGGCTGGAGCGCCCCGCCGAATTCCTGACCGAGGAGGTGGCCAGTCCGCAGCCGGAAACGTGGACGTTCAACGGCCTGAAGCCCGACGCCGTCAAGGCGCTGCTGGTCAAGGATGGGCTGACGTCCAGACAGGTTGCCGCCGGGTTTGCGCCGGGAACCTTCAGCGCAGATGGTTCTGGCACGGTGCTCAAGCCGTCTGCCGATTTTTTACTTTCACTTGATCCCGACACTCGCCGGAAACTTTACCTCGCGCTGGCCGGCTTGGGCGTCAATTTGTATCTGGATTACCCTTATATCTTCCCTGGAAACAGCATTGCATCCATCTACGCCAATACCCGGCTGCACCCGGATGATGTAGCCTTGCTAAAGCGGCTGGTGTATGCCAACGGTGACGCCCGGCAATTGTCGGATTATCAAGCGTTGCTGGGGCAGATTCCGACGGTCGAACGCCGCGTGGCTTTGGCGCGGGCGCTCTCGCGGCAATCCGCCGTGTTCGCCGGCTTGGTCATCAAGCCGGATACGGACATTGACAAGATCGCGGCCTATTGGGGCAACGTTCCGAACGTGCGCTTCACCAACATCCGACCGTTGCTGGAGTCCCTCAAGGAACTGCCCGAGGGTGGCAATTTGAGCCTGTTTTACCTGCTGCACAAATTTGCCCGCGACCAGCTTTACACCTTTCCGTTGCCGTCCCAGCCTGGCGAGCCAACCATGGATTGCCATTGGAGCACGTTCAATTTCAGCAAGGAAACGCCAGACAACCGGTTCAACGATCCGAACTATGCCGTGCAATTCATCCAGAAAAACTATTATCAAATCGCCGCCCCGTCGCAATATGGCGACATTCTGCTCCTGATGAATGATCGAAACGAAATCAAACATTCTGCCGTTTATCTGGCCGATGACATCGTCTTCACCAAAAATGGCAACAACTATCGCCAACCCTGGATGCTGATGCACATTCCCGATCTGCTCGCCACTTATCCCGCCACGCCCGCGATGAAGCCGATTTATATGCGCCGGAAAACAGGTTGAACTGTCGTCAAAACTTGGGTCGTTTTAACAATTTGAATTTAAGTCATTTATGGATTGCCGGATCAGAGGCTTTGGAGCGTGCATGATCGGTGGATTTCCTCACCGGCAGGAAGATTCGTTTTTTCATCTCGCGATCGAGCGGCTGCGCAAGCAGACAGAAATCAACCTGATTCCCTCCGTCTTCACCTTGGGCGGTTTTCCCATCACTCGCGTCCCAAAACATCTGCATCCACGATGCCTGGCGGCAAACCCAGACATCGTTGTGCTGCAATTTGCCTCCAGTGATTTAATTGTGCCGCTCCGAAAACATCACCACAGCGGCAGCAGCTCTCCAGTGCACAGAAAAGTGTCGACTAACTTGCCTGCTTTTGGCGACCGACTCAAATGGCATTGCCAAAGTCTCATCGGCGATGGGTTGAGACTGAAACCGGTCACCCCGCCTGAAATATATCTGGAGACAATGCATTCACTCGTATTGACATTGGTGAAACATCAGGTGATTCCCGTCGTTCTCTCACCATTTATCTTTGGCGGGCGACGTTCGGACAAAATTGCGCGTGACTGTGGTGGACGACTGCAATAAATAATAAATTCCATGCCCAATGCCGTTTATGTGGATGCATAAACGGCTTTGGACAGACATCCACGCTGGCTGATGTTATTGAGCGACGGCTCGCATTTATCACTCGAAGGCCAAAAGGTGGTCGCGGAAGCCTTGTTTCCTTGCCTTAAAAGACTCGTCCAAGATCGGGTATGGTTGCTCCGTTAGGAACGCATATTCAGACAGCCTCTTAACGGTGCCAATTGCCACGCGAGCCTCTATTAGGCACTCCACCGCGCTCAGTTCCACTTGATGCAGCGCCGTGCCAGCCGCCAGACCCGCCGCCATGCCAGCCTCCACTAGGCGCGCTCCCGTGCCATCCCCCATGCCAGCCTCCGCCCCAAACAGTCGTGCCACCATGCCAACCGCCATGCCAGCCACCGCGCCAACCATAGCAATATGTCACGGATGGATACCAGGCATAAGCCGGGTAATAATAAGGGTCGGTGTAATAAACATACGGCTCAGAATAATAGGTTGTATCAGGTATGCTTGGAACATACGTCACCGGCGGCGCAACCGTGGTCGTCGGAGTTTGTTCAGCATAGTCACTCGCAGCCACCGGCGCTGGTGTAGCCGGTCTGGGCATCCCGGCTCGGGGCTGGTTCAACATCGCCGAGAGAACGGCGTCCGAAACACCTTGCTGCCGCAGATAAATGATCTGATCCGCATTCGGGCGGAACTCCCGCCACTGGCTGGAAAATGACCGGCACGCGCTTCAGAATTGCCGGGCGAGCAGCCGCCGGAGTCGCAACCGATTGTAGCGCTGGGCGAGGATGCAGGGAAGGTTTGCCATCACGGCGTAGCCAACCATGACTAGGTCTGCCCACCACGGGTTCCAGAGGAAGAACACCGGAACACAGCCAAGAGCGAACCAGTGGCAGAGTTCACCGCGCCAAGTTTCGCGGATGAAACGGCGCAGGTAAGCAGGATCAAGTCCGGCCAGCGTGCCTTTGGCAAAACCGCCGTCGAACCAGCGTGCCGCATCGGGCAGCCGGTTTTTCCATCTTTTGATGCCGAAGATGCGTTCGTAGAAACGCCCGCCCTGCTCCCACGGGTGCGCGTCGCCTGGTTCGAACCAAGTTACCGGCATCAAGGTGAACAGCCACGCGAGGCTGAATTGAATGACCGGCCAGCCGACCCCGTTCAGCACCACAATCCAGCCGATGGGTAGTTCAATCAGCACGGATTGCGCGTCCTTTCCAACTTACCGTCTTGCCTGAACGAAAAACTGAACGGGTAAAAACGGCGAAGAAAAATAAGACCAGCACCGGATAAAAAAATGCGACGCTCCAATGGAACGTCCCCGCGCGCCGCAACAACCAGGCCACTTGCACCGCGCAAAGTCCATAGACCGCCGACCACAGCAGCGGCGCACCCGTCGTGACGACACCAATTGGCGCAAAGAAAAGTCCGCCCAGCCAGACAATGGTGAGCAGCAGTATCGGCAACGGCGTCTGGCCTGCGCCGGAAGCGAAACCTTTCGTCCAGCCTTCCACGAGCTGGCGCCAGCCTTCGGAATACATGCGAAAGGAAAATACGCCGCGCCCGCTGCGGCAGCGCATCGGCACGTTCGCGTTTCGCAATTGTTTCGAGAACCAGAAATTTTCGAGGATGCGGCCTTTCACGGCTTCGTGGCCACCAGCCCGCTGGTAAGCCGCGCGGTCAATCAGCAGAAACTGGCCGAGCAAACCACGCTGCGGATACCGGTCGCCAAGCATTGTAAAAGCTCCCGTGCCGGCCAGCATCACCAGGTTGAAGAAGGCGGAGAACTGCTCGTGAAAATCGCGGATCACATGATACGGCGCAACAGAGAGAGCGCCACCGCCGGCGGCTTGAAATTCCGCGAGCACGCGCGCCAGCCCATCCGGCTCGAACCAAGTGTCGGCATCGAGGAACAAAAGATTTTGCCCCGCTGCGGCCTGTGCGCCTTGATGACACGCCCACGTCTTGCCGCGCCATCCCTCCGGCAGTGGAAGCGAATTGACGACCCGCGCTCCGTTTTGGCGGGCGACCTCGGCAGTGTGATCGGTGGAAGCGTCGTCCACGACTATGATTTCCTTGGGACGGACGGATTGGGCGGCGAGCGAGCGAAGCAGCGTGGGAAGATTTTCTTCCTCGTTTCGCGCGGGAATGATGATGGAGAGACCTTCGACGGAGGCGGATTTCCACACCGCCGCGCTGACACACTGACGCAGCCGGCCCAAGACCAGAAAGCCTGCCGCCCATTGCGCCAGTGTGATCAGAAGCAAAATCATTTGTCCCACGCCACAATTTTTTTGGCGACGTTCTGGCCGCACAGCACGACCATCGGCATGCCGCCGCCAGGATTCACCGAGCCGCCGACGAAAAACAAATTCGGGTAGAGCGTGCTTTGTTTCGGCGCTTTGAACGCGAAATTTCTCCAGCGGTCGCTCACCACGCCGTAAATCGAGCCTTTGTTGGAATTATATTGCGCGCGGATGTCGAGCGGCGTCCAAACGTGCTCGAAGACGATGTGCTTGCGAAGATCCTTCAAGCCCATGCGCTCCAGCTTGTCAATGATGCGCTCTTTGAACTTCAAATAATCTTCGCGCGTCAACGGGTGCTCGTCGTCAATGTAGGGAATGTGCGGGAGAATCTTCAGGCAATCACAGCCTGCAGGTGCGACGGTCGGGTCGGTCTTGGACGCAGCAACGAGATAAATCGTCGGGTCATCGGGCAATGCGTGCTTTTGAAAAACCGTCTTGAAATGTTCGCGCTGGTGGCCGGAGAAAAAGAAGTTGTGGTGCGCGAGCTGTGGATATTCGCAATCCAAGCCGAGGTCAAGGACGAGGCCGGAGCAGGCGGGTTCGTATTTCTTTTCCAGCGAGGCGATGAAGGTTTTGTCCTCGCGCAGCAATTTTTCGTAGGCGGGGATGACTTCCATGTTCGACACGATGATGTCGGCGGCGTGAAAAGTTCCGTTCGCCACCAGACCGGTGACGCGCGCATCGTCGCGGCGGACCTCGCTAACCTCGGCGTTGAGATTGATTGTGATGCCGAGTTCATCCATCAAGCGGCGCAAGCCGAGGGCGATGTTGTAAAGGCCGCCGTCCACATACCAAAGGTCGTAACGGAACTGGATCGTTGGCAGCGAATTCATAAACGCCGGCGCACGATATGCCGACGAGCCGACGTATTTGATAAAAAAATCAAAGATGTCGCGGAAGTAGCGCGTCTGGAAATGCGCCGCCACGCCCTGGTGCATCGAGCGGAACAGGTCGAACTGGAAAAACTTGAACAAGCCATAGTGCCGGGCGAAACCGCGCCAGTCATCCAAGCCCTGCTCGAAATAACCATCGTTCGTCAGGTCGTAGAGGCCGGCGGAGTATTTTAGAAATCGTTCAATGTTCTCCGGCGGTTCGCCAACCTTGCGTGCCTCGGCGGCCATTTTCTCCGGTTCGGGATACAGGTCGAGCGTAACACCGTCCTCGAAAAAATTCCGCCAGTGCGGTCGCAAGGCGCGGATGGAAAAATAATCGCCCATTTTTTTGCCCGACCGTTCAAACAGCCGCTCGAAAATATGCGGCAGCGTGAGAATGGACGGCCCCAAGTCAAAAGTGTAGGCGCGTTCGGTGAGCACATTCAGCTTGCCGCCGATCTGCGCGTTCTTTTCAAACACCTCGACATCATAGCCCGCTTGTTTCAGAGAGATGGCGGCGGACAAGCCGCCCAAGCCCGCGCCGATGACCAGGATTTTTTTGCTGCTCATTTTTTGTCTTTCGTGACCCGCTTGAGTCCTGCTTGCGCGAGACCGTCCTGCGGGTGCATCGCCAGCGCCTTGCGGAAATAGGCTTCCGCTTCCGCGCGCTCTCCCAGTTTTTCGTAAGAGGAACCAATGAAGGTCAGGCAACTATCGTGGCCCCAGCGTGGGTCAAGCGGGCCTGCTGGTGTTTTGGCTTCAGCTTCAAAAAGTTTTTCCGCTGCGAGCAGGTTCGTCAACGCTTCCCGCTGGGACGCATTTCGCATCGCCGTGTAGAACTGGCTCATGCCCAGCAAATATTGCACGCGTGGATTTTTGGCACCGCCGGCCAGCGCGAGGTTAAATTCACGTTCCACGCGGGGGCCAAGCCAAGCGGCGCGCAACCAGTTGTCGCTGATCTTCATGCCATAAAGCGTGCCCAGCAAGGCGTGGCTTTCGGCATGGCTTGCGTCAAGTTTCACTGCCTGCGTCAGCGCGTCCACCGCCGCATCCAGCGCAGCCTCGGCGGCAAGTTTTTTGGCCGAATTCTCCGGCGAACTCAACAATTGCAGCATCCGATGAAACTCGGCCGTGCCCAGCCAATAAAAATTCGTCACCGTAGCCGTAGCGTTGGTGCAGGCTTGCTGGAAAAGGTTCTCCGCCTTGACAAAACGCCCGCCGTCCCAAGCCTGATACGCGTTGGTGAATTCCGCAATGCCAGCCATCGTGAGTTTGTCCGCTGCCGAATCCGCCCGCGCGACCGGCGCGGCCAGCAGCAGCAGAATGGTTAAAACACGAATCATCGCTTGACGAAGTTATACCAGCGGGCAAGCCTGAACCAAGTTGTTTATGGAATTCGCCGCCATCGTCCAGCGCCAACGCGCATTTTTTCAAACGGGCGCTACCCGGCCAATCGAATTCCGGCGGGCGCAGCTCGAAAAATTATCCACTGCGCTGGCGCGCTACGAAGCCAGACTGCTCGCCGCGCTGCACGCTGATCTGCGCAAATCTCCCGGCCAGGCCTACACTTCGGAAATCGGATTGCTTCAGGCGGAAATCCGTTGCGCCCTGAAACGTCTTGCAAACTGGACTACGCCGTCGCGTCGCCGCACGCCGTGGTTTGTTGCGCCGGCACGCGGCTGGGTGCAGCCCGAACCGTTTGGCGTGGCGCTCATTCTCGGCCCGTGGAATTATCCCGTCCAACTGCTGCTGGTGCCGCTGGTGAGCGCCATCGCGGCCGGAAATTGCGCGGTGTTGAAACCGTCGGAACTCGCGCCGCGCACGGCGGAAGCCATCGCGGCGTTGGTGCGGGAAACATTTGCGGAGGAATATATTTCCGTCGTTGCCGGCGACGCGAAGGTGGCGGAGGCATTGCTGGCCGAGCGGTTCGACAAAATCTTTTTCACCGGCAGCACCCGCGTGGGTCGAATGGTATTGGCGGCGGCGGCGAAACATCTTACGCCAGTGACGCTGGAACTCGGCGGAAAGTGTCCGGTGATCGTTTGTGCGGACGCACGGTTGGAACTGGCTGC
Organism: Limisphaerales bacterium; assembly: GCA_003151855.1. Classification (GTDB taxonomy): domain Bacteria; phylum Verrucomicrobiota; class Verrucomicrobiia; order Limisphaerales; family UBA11358; genus UBA11358. The sequence goes on from PLYV01000234.1 coordinate 7,794, forward strand.
GCGGCGCATTGCGTGGGGAAAATTCATGAATGCCGGGCAGACCTGCGTCGCGCCTGATTTCGTCCTTGTAGAGCGCGAGGCCCGCGACACTTTCGTGGCGGCGATGAAAAAGGTGTTGCACGAATTCTACGGCGACGATCCAGCCCGATGTGAAGATTACGGACGCATCGTCAATCAGGCGCACTTTGAGCGGCTCGTGAATTATCTGCATGACGGGAAAGCCGTCCACGGCGGACGGCATGACGCGAAGGATTTGTTCATCACGCCAACGATTCTGGCCGACGTGTCCCCGGACGCAGCGGTGATGCAGGACGAAATCTTCGGGCCAGTTTTGCCGGTGCTGGAATTTGACAAACTCGACGACGCGCTCACCTTGCTGCGCGGAAAGCCTACGCCGCTGGCGCTGTATGTGTTCACTCGCGACCGCGCCACGGAAGCCCGCGTGCTGGCGGACGCGCGGTCTGGCGGCGCGTGCGTCAACGATGTCGTATCGCACATGATTGGCGCAGGACTGCCCTTCGGCGGATTGGGCGAGAGCGGGATGGGTTCGTATCACGGGCGCGCGGGCTTCGACACGTTTTCGCATCAGCGCGCTGTGTTGCGCCGGGCCACTTGGCTCGATACGCCATTCCGTTATCCGCCGGAGCGGCTTTCGCTGAGAAGTGTGAAACGGGCGATGCGCTTTCTTTTGGGCGACTAACCTTGCTCCAATTGCCAATTTCGTTTAACCAATCAGCATGTCGCGTCGTGTCATCATCATTGGAGCCGGACCGGGCGGATTGGCTTCAGCCCTGTTGCTCGCAAAGGCCGGAGCGGAAGTCACCATTTTGGAAAAGCAGCCGCGCGTGGGCGGCCGCACCTCGCTGATCGAAAGTGACGGTTATCGTTTTGACCTCGGTCCGACGTTTTTTCTTTATCCGCAAATCCTCCAGGAAATTTTTCGCGAAGTCGGGCGGGACATGTTCAAGGAAATTCCGATGACCAAGCTCGACCCGCAATACCGCATCACTTTCGGCGCGGGCGGCGAGCTGAACGCGACGCCCGACCTCGAACGCATGGTGGCGGAGATCGCAAAGCTGTCGCCGGCAGACGCGGCGGGCTTCCGGCGGTTCATGGCATACAACCGCGTGAAACTGGAAAAACTTGCGCCATGCCTGCAAACGCCTTTTCCCGGCTGGACGAGCCTGATCAGCCTGCGGCTGCTGGCGGTGCTGCCGTTTTTGAAGCCGTGGAAATCGTTGCACGCGGAACTGGCGGACTATTTCAAAGACCCGCGCCTGCAACTGGCGTTCACGTTCCAGTCGAAATATCTCGGCATGTCACCATTCCAATGTCCGAGCTTGTTTTCCATTTTGTCATTCCTCGAATACGAATATGGCATCTGGCATCCGACGGGCGGCTGCAATGCCATCACGAGCAACCTGGCGCGCGTGGCGCAGGAGCTCGGCGTGAAAATCCAGCTCGACACTGCGGTCGAAGAAATCCTCTTTGAAGGCCGCCGCGCCGTGGGCGTGCGCACCGCACAGGGCGAACAACGGGCCGACGCCGTGATGGTGAACGCCGATTTTGCCAACGCGATAACGACGCTCGTGCCGAACAAGCTGCGCCGCCGGTGGAGCGATGCGAAGGTGGCGAAGAAAGATTTCTCCTGCTCGACGTTCATGCTGTATCTCGGCGTGGAGGGGAAATTCGACCACCTCGCGCATCATAACATTTATGTTGCGAAAGATTATCGCCGCAACCTTGACGAAATCGAGCGGCAGCACGTTTTGTCCGCAGACCCGTCGTTTTACGTCGAGAACCCGGTGCGCACCGACGCCACCATGGCGCCGCCCGGCCATAGCGCTTTGTATGTGCTGCTGCCGGTGACGCATCAGCATCCGAACGTGGACTGGAACAAAGAGCGGACGCGATATCGCGGCGTGGCGCTGCGCCAGCTCGAAAAACTCGGGATAACCGACATTGAGAAACGCATCCGTTTCGAGCGCGTGGTGACGCCAGCGGATTGGGAGAGCAAACTGGATATTTATCGCGGTGCGACCTTCAACTTGTCGCACAGCTTCGCGCAGATGCTGCATCTGCGCCCGCAAAACCGCTTCGAGGAATTCGACCGTATGTATCTCGTCGGCGGTGGCACGCATCCGGGCAGCGGCCTGCCCGTCATCTTCGAGTCGGCGCGCATCAGCTCAAAGCTGTTGCTGGAAGATTTGAATTGAAGTTGCGACTCTCACGAGCGCAGCGCAATTAATTTTCCTGAATCACCATGCGCGTCCGCGAATTTTCCACCGAACTCTGGCTGCCGCTGCCGCCGGAAAAGCTGTTCCCGTTCTTTGCCGCCGCCGCGAACCTCGACGCCCTCACGCCACCGTGGCTGAATTTTCACATCGTCACGCCGCCGCCTATTGCGATGCGCGAAGGCGCACTGATAGATTACCGCCTCCGCGTGCGGGGCGTGCCGTTGCGCTGGCGCACGCGCATCAACGTCTGGCAACCGCCGCATCGTTTCGTGGACGAGCAAATCCGCGGCCCTTACCGGCGTGGATTCACGAGCACACCTTCGAGGCGCGCGACGGCGGCACGCTCGCTCGCGACGTGGTGCATTATGTCGTGCCTTTGGATTTTCTTGTGCATCGCTGGCTGGTGCAGCCCGACATTGAAAAAATCTTTGCGTTCCGCACGCAGGAATTGCGCAACCGATTTTCAACACGGCAAGATTAACGCCACCGCCCGCACCAGCGGCAAATTGTTCGCGCGCCTTCTTTGTTCGCCAGCCCGCCGAGACTGGAGTAAATTCAGCCGGTGAAGCGCATGATTATTTCCTTCCTAATTCTAGCAGTGGTCGTGGTTTTGGTTCTTGTGGCCTATCGAACATCGCGCGCGGGTTACGAATCCGCGTCCTGTCAGGTCGTGCGTGCCAGCGGCAAGTTCGAGTTGCGGGATTACCCGGCGCTGACGGTTGTGGAGACGCCCATGACACGCATCGGGAATAACGCCGCCGGGAGTTTCATGCGCCTGTTCCGCTTCATCACCGGCGGGAACGAGGCTAGACAAAAAATATCCATGACGACGCCGGTGTTCATGTCCGGCAGCGACTCGAACGCAACGATGGCGTTTGTCCTACCCGCGAAATTACAGGCCGGCGCAGTGCCCAAGCCCACGGACGGATCGTTGACCGTGCGGGAATTGCCGCCAGGCCGGTTCGCGGTGCTGCGCTTCCGGGGCGGGCGCAACGCGAAGAACGAGGCGGCGGCGTTGCAGCAGTTGAAAGACTGGATGGCGACGGAAGGCTTGCGCGTATTGTCGCCGCCGGTGTTCGCCTATTTCGATCCGCCGTGGACGCCCGGCTTTCTGCGGCGCAACGAGGTCATGCTGCGAACGGAGGCGGGCAAGCCGTGAACAAAATTCTATTCTGCCTTTTTTGCGAAGTGCTGATTTGATTCCATGTCTGATGCCAAATTGATTCTGGTCACGGGGGCAACGGGCTTTGTCGGCGGACGGCTCGTGCCGCGTCTGCTGGCGGCAGGTTATCGCGTGCGCTGCCTCGTGCGCGATCCGGCGCGGTTGCAAGGGCGGGCGTGGCTGGATCAAGTGGAGTTGGCGCAAGGCGACGTGCTGCAACCGGCTTCGCTGGTCGCGGCCATGCAGGATGTCAGCGTGGTGTATTACCTCGTTCACAGCCTGGGCGGCGGGGGCGATTTTTCGGAACGCGATTTGGTCGCCGCGCGCAACTGCTCTACCGCCGCAAAATCAGCCGGCGTGGAACGAATCATTTATCTCGGCGGACTCGGCGATCCGCAAACCGACCTGTCACCACACTTGCGCTCGCGTCACGAAACGGGCAAAGCCTTGCGCGCGGCAGGTGTGCCGGTGACGGAATTTCGCGCGGCGGTCATCGTCGGTTCGGGCAGTCTGTCGTTTGAAATGATTCGCTATCTGACCGAGCGGTTGCCGGTGATGATTTGCCCGAAGTGGGTGTTCACGCGCATCCAGCCGATTGCCATTCGCAACGTGTTGGATTATCTGGTGGCCGCGCTGGAATGTCCAGCGAGCGTGGGACGTATTCTCGAAATCGGCGGGCGGGACGTGCTGACTTACGCCGAGATGATGACGGGTTATGCGCGGGCGCGGGGACTCACGCGGCGGCTGCTCGCCGTGCCGGTGTTGACGCCGAGGTTGTCCTCCTATTGGGTGCATCTGGTCACGCCCATTCCCGCCAACATCGCCCAACCGCTCATCAAAGGTCTGGGCAACGAAGTTATCGTGCGCGACGCGCTGGCATTAAAACTTTTCCCGGCAATTCAACCACTCGACTATGAAACCGCTGTCCGACTGGCGCTGGTTAAAATGGACTCGCGAGATGTCGAAACCGCATGGACGGATGCGCTGACTTCCAGCCAGGGTGACAAGACGCCGGTGACGCTGATCAGCAGCGAAGGCATGATCATCGAGCGGCGGCAGCGGATGGTATCCGCGTCAGCCGATGCCGTGTATCGGAGTTTTTCGCGGCTGGGCGGCGCGCGGGGTTGGCTGTTTATGGATTGGGCGTGGCAGATTCGCGGGATGGTGGACCGGCTTTGTGGCGGTGTCGGTATGCGCCGTGGCCGTCGTGACCCGATTGACTTGCGTATTGGCGACACGCTGGATTTCTGGCGCGTGGAAATGGTCGAGCCGGGCCGATTGATCCGATTGCGGGCGGAAATGCGAGTTCCGGGCCAGGCTTGGCTTGAATTCAAGGCCATGCCGCAGACCGGTGGGCAAACGCTGCTCACGCAAACGGCGTTCTTTGAGCCGAAGGGTTTGTTTGGTTTGCTTTACTGGTATATGCTCTATCCGGTTCACGCGCTGATCTTCAGCGGCCTTATTCGGCGAATTGGCGAACAGGCTTGCTGATGCCGAACGCTGTCATCATCCAAAGCTCATGAACCTTCATTCTTCGGTTGGCAAAATTGTCTTCGATTTCAGCACCGCCAGCCATGCCGCCGGCTGGCAAATCGTCAACGACGCCGTCATGGGCGGCGTGTCGGACGGCGAATTTCGACTGGCCAAAGGAGTGGCGATATTCAGCGGCAATATCTCGCTGGAAAACAATGGGGGCTTTGCTTCGGTGCGGTCGCTGCCTTCGCAATAAAGCGTGCGTGGTTGCAACGCCTTCGTGATTCGCATTTGCGGTGACGGTCGCCGATACAAATTTACGGCGCGGACCGAGCCGGAATTCGACTCGCCGCTTTACCAACACGCCTTTGCACCGGGATCGTCGCTAGTCCGCGCCTGATACCAGTCACTTGGTCAATGTGCTTCTCGAACGGTATTGAAGGTCCAGTAAGTGTCGTCGAAATCGGCGCTGGACGAATACTCCGTGAGCTACCTGTGCAACACAACGATGCATCGCAACTAACCACCCAGTGGCTACGGCCAATCTCTTGATGGCGGGCCATTCTTGACGGTAAGGAGGCGTCGGTGACCCGCCTCGTAAAAACATGACCCCAGACAAAAAAAGATTCAAACTACGTTTCGTTCCCGAAAATGTGAGCGCTGGACACCGGCGCAAAACTGCTTTAGAAGTCGTCCATGGCATTGACCAAACGCGACCTCGTAATCCGCATCAGCAAAGAGACTGGTCTCATCCGCTGTTTTCAATTCACTCCCAGCGTCAAGTCCAGTCTCACATTCCCGGACAAAACGCCCTGGGCATGTGAAAAAGTGGAAGCCTGGTTCATGCCGGGAAAAGGCCACTGCTAAAACATGGATATATCCCAGCTTCATCCGCTGTTGGATTGGTTGTTGCGGGAGCATCCCGACACGCCGAAAGGCCGCGCCAAGCAATGGATCGTGGCGGGGCGGGTCAGCGTCAGCGGCGTCATCATCCGCAAACCGCATCAACGCCTCACCGACCCGGGCGATACGCTGGAACTGGGCGGCAGCCATGCCACCGCCCTGGATTGCGGTTCCGGCTGGCAGATTCATCCGCGCGTNNGGTTCCGGCTGGCAGATTCATCCGCGGGTTTCGTTGCTTCACTTGGATTCCGCCCTTGCGGTCGTCAACAAGGGGCCCGGCCTCATTTCCGTGCCGGCGTCGAATTGCGATCTTTCCGCGCTCAGCATTCTCGCTGATTTTCTGGCGGGCAGACTGAAAGCCCAGAACTGCGGCGTTGCCGGAAGGTCATTGCCGCCCAGCTATCGCAAGCTCCAACCGTTGCCGGTTCATCGCTTGGACCAATACACCAGCGGCGTCTTTTGCATCGCCACAAACTCCGCCGCGCGGCACCACCTGATCGAGCAATTAAAGACGCACACGATGAAGCGGGAATACGTGGCGTTCGTGGAGGGACGTCTGGGCTCGCCCGCCGGCACCTGGCGGCAATGGCTGCAATTGAGCCGGGACGAACTGCGCCAGCATGTGCTTTCCGCCACCCAAGCCAAAGCCCCCGGTGGCGAGGCCCAGGAAGCCATCACACATTACGAAGTCATCGCGGAGTATCCACTCGCCGACGGCAAAAGCGTCGTCACCAAATTGCGGCTCCGGCTGGAGACCGGTCGGAAACATCAAATCCGCGTCCAAGCGGCCCACGCCGGACACCCCTTGATCGGTGACCGCACATATAATCCGGCCTGGCACGGACCAGACCCCGCCAACAGACCCATTGATTTTCCGCGTCAAGCTCTGCACGCCGAAGTCCTTACCCTCGAACACCCCGAAAAAAACCGCAAGCGCATGTTTTGGACCGCTGAATTGCCCAAAGACCTTCGACAGCTTGAGGCCGCCTTGCGTTGCTCCAAGCGAAAAATGGATTCCCAGCGGGGCCCTGGGTTGTTCATCGGATGATTTGATGGGCAGGCGTCTGCTAGACCAGAGACAGGAGGCGTCGGTGATCCTCGGCAACTCCGATGGCGTGGTGGTATGGAAGCGCCGCGAGTAGGCCTGTCCAAACTCCAATACGTAAGCCCCATTAACCTATGAATCCTGCTATACCAGACCAACAGACCAAGGCTACCGCCGGTATCACCGTAGCCCTTCAAACCCCTCAATGAAGCCTACGCCACTGCCCGGGCACCCTGCACGCCCTCATCTGCAACCGCGTTCCTTGTAACACAGCACTGGCCGATCACCCGACCATTCAGGTCAACGTAAACAGTGTGACACAGCCGGAGACATTCTCGGTCGGAATGCTGGGAATCATCAACGGGATCATTGAGCGTGCTATTGGGCATAGCGTGGTAGCAAAGTTCTCAGATGGCGAACAGCCCGTGCTATTGGGGTGCGTGGAGTAGGGTAGAGGCGGTAATTCATACTGATATGTCATATTTTTAAAATGAATGTTTTCATGTTTTCCGGTTAGTGGTTTAAGTTTCGCAAGCTTCAATGTGTTGTCGGATTAACATTTCCGCTCAAATTACGATCCGGTGAATTTATCGCCTGGAGGCATGGGTGGTCCTTCCTTTCCGCTGGGGCGTTGTGGATTTAGGTTGCCAGGCCACTTCGTTCTTCTGCTCATAATCATCGAAAGCTTTGACCAACCCGGTGAGCACTTCCGCCGATGTCTCGAAGAGCGCCTGGGCTTTCGGTTCAGTGAATTTTACAACGTCTTCGCGCAGATGCTCAATAAGTTGACGCATACGGGCCTTGATTTTCTGGATGTGATAAATTGAATTACTGTTTGGAGTGGGTTTCATATTGGTGTCTTCCTTCTCAAGGAAGCAAGGCTGCTTACCTATTTTCGAGGGTTTTTCCATCGGAAGCCGTTTTGGGTAGCGGCACCTCGATATCGAGCGCCGCCGCCAGATCAATTTCATGCTCCTGTTCCTGCACGATGATCGAGCGCAAAGTCTCGCTCAACGCAAATTCCCCCATCGCCTCGGCCTGCCGGATGCGCTCGCGA
>PLYV01000271.1 GCA_003151855.1 Limisphaerales bacterium
TTTTGTGGTGTTTTCATAAATCAAGCGGGGCTGGCGTCGTGGATGAGGTCAAGGCGGCGGTCGCTGGCTAGATGGCGGGCGACTTGCTCGGCAATCTCGTAACTGCGGAAGTGCTGCAAGTGGCTGACCGGCTCGGCTTCGTCGTCGCCGATGTAAACCACCCAAGATGGAACTTCCTCGCCTTCGGCGTCACGGTCGGATTGCGGGCCGTCGAAATAAACGGCGCGGTAAAGTCCGGTGTTGGTAAAATCTGCGGTTGCGATGCACATAAAAATTAGCGGTTAAGGATGGGAATTTCTGACTGTGGCGAAATGCGCTCCAGCTTGGGCGCGGGTTGAATCGTCACCGGCTTACCAAAGCGGGGCGTGATGGTGCGCGGCTTCTGAATGACGGCGACAACGGCGGCGGACTCGCTCACGCGCAAAACTCGACAGGGCTGGCCGGCATACTCGACAACGTCGCCGGCGCGAAGGGTGAAAATGTTGGTCATAAAAAAAGGTGGGCGCACTGTCACTGCGCCCTGTGGGTGGTTAGTTGGCAACCTCGGCGGGCTGGTAGGATTGATACTTCTCGTGCGGGTCGCCTGCGCTGGAGAGGCGGAACTGGCCGCACGGATGCTGCCATGCCTGCCGCGTGCGATTCCAATGGAAGCCAAGCTGCGCAAGCGTCTGGCGGACGGTGGGCGCGGGCTGCTCGCTAAAGCTCACCCAAATCCACTTGCCGACAACCTCGGCCAACTCCCACAAACGGCGGTCTTGCTGCTGGAGCAAGGCCAGAACTTTTTCGGTGGGCAAGGTGCGGTTTTGCTTCCGCGCCTCGGTGTCAATCGGCAAACGATTGTCCGGCTTCGGCTGCGCCTGCGGCGCATTGGCGGCGGTGCTAACCGCCTGCTGTGATTGCTTCGATTCTTGAGGGAGCCTGCTTGATTTTTTTTGTGATGTAGTTTTCATGGTCTTTTTTTTTTCTGCTCTGCTTGCCCCTCATCCGTCGGTCGCCTTGTTCACGAAACAGCCAAGCCTCCAGCCCTCCTGCGTGGGAGTGGTCTTCAGAGGGCACCACGCAAAGGCGGGCTGGTGATTTAGGCGAGGCCGTGACAAGGCGACTGACTGCCTGATGAGGGGATGCAGAAAAAGCCGGACCTGAAAACGAAGCTNNGCCATCCCCCCGTGGGAGTAGTCTTTAGAGGGCACCACGGTCTTGGGGTTGGCTGGTGGAATTGGACGAGCCCGTGACAAGGCGATTGATGGACTGAGGGAAGAGCGGAAAAAGCCGGACTTGAAAACGAAGCTGCCGACACAAAAAACCAACTGTAATTATTATTCGAGCGTAGCGAGCAAACTCCCTTGGAAGCGTAGCGAAAACAAACTGACCGCATTGACCCGGCCCATTCTGACCCAAGGCGGAGCGACGGGGTTGGCGTGAGGGATGCCGTCAAGCTGGCGCACCGATAGCAGCGCAATGGGCGATTGCGCGACCGCTGGGGACAGCGGCGCTATCGGTGTGACAGTGCCGACGCGGGACTGCACACAACGCCATATTGTGCGTCATTTACTTCCAGCACAGGGTCTCGGGGTTCCCTGTGCGCCCGGAATAAATGACCGGAGGGTCACGCACAATATGTGTTGTGTGCAGGTCCCGGAAGCAAGCTGGCGGCCCAGGCGCGCAGGCACGAGCACCGTAGCCGCCGGCGTTCCGTCATGCCAACCCCGTGAGCGGAGCCGTCTCAACAATTCGCCGGGTCACTTCGTTTCCCGGCACAGTCGCGCCAGCGCGAAGCCAACGATTCTGACTCCCCGGCGATGGAACGGAGCGGAATGATGGCCGGCTGACGGTGATGGGGCAGCCGAGACAGCAGGCCGCGAAGTCCAGCGCTGGGGTGTCAGACCAATTCGGTTTTCGCAGTGAGTTCGGTTGTTTCTGTCCGCCGCAATGTAGCCTGCGAAATGGAGGCGGTGCAGAAATGACCGATCTCACGGATACTGCTGATGCCTTGCACCGGGCGCAGCCTCGCGGTGCTAATCCTTTTGCCTTCGGCGATAGGCGAAGCCTCGCGCCGTATTGCCGGTCTTGGCCGATATGCGGAGCATCGCGGCCTCTGGAATCTTTGGGGCACCGCTGTCTTTGCCGGTCTCGGCAGTTTGCGGCCGTCGAAATGAGCGGGAGCGTTCCGCGTAATCTGTGCAGCGGATGCGGCAGCGAATGGAGCGGGCGCAAAGTGACGAGTCCGGCCAGCGGTGCGGCGGAACCGTGCCGATACTTGGTGCGAGGCACGAGCACAAGTGTCGGCTCGGTGACGGTCCTTGCGGACGGCCACCTTGCTGAAATCAAAAAGGCGACCGCGAGTGATAGCGAGCGTTCGCCCCCGCGAGGAGCGAAGCGACGAGTCAGCAACCCACTAACTTTTTCCCGCCTGACCCCGCGCCAAAAACCATTCGCCAACCAGAAAATGTGAATCGCGCGGAAACCGTTCGGGAACCGGCGACGCACGACGCGTGCGCGGGGTAGCGAAAGGNNAGCCGCCGCCGCCAGCATGAGCGTCAGGCGTCCGCGCACGCGCCTGATGTGCGGCCTGAGTTATTGAGCGCAGCGAACACAACCAAACTCCGCACAACGTGAACCATGGAAACCGTGAGCCTGGGCGCGTTCGTGTTGTCCTGTTGAGCAGCGAGTGTAATGCAGCGCGAACTAGTTTATCTTTCAAGAGCATCCTAATTCCTGGTTGCTTGAGTTTTTTGAGGCGTTGTGTTGCGTTTTTGAAAACCTGTCAAATAAAAATCTTCCGTTACCAGCCGTGGCTGGCCGTCAAGGAACGTCAAGGAGCGTCAAGGGCCGCAGGTTGATTTGCACACGAAATTAGGGCGCAAAAATCCCGTGCTAAAGTTCGCCTCGTGCCGGCGAATTCTACACATCTTGATTACGACGCTGCCCTGCCTGCCTGGCTGCGCGCGCGTGATGTCATCGCTGGTGATGATGCCGTGAAGGTTGGTGGCACGAAGTATCTGCCTCGTCTGGATTCGCAGAACGACGACGAATATCTCGCCTACAAAACCCGTGCCTGTTTCTTCAACGCCACCAGCCGCACGGCTGATGGTTTCCTCGGTCTGCTCTTCCGTCGTGATCCTGAAGTCAAACTGCCCGACCGCCATGCTGGTGTCGGTGGTGCCTTGCGTGTCTTCACCGATGACGTGGATTTGATGGGCACTTCGCTGTTCACTTTTTGCAAGGGTGTCGTGGGTGAAGTCTTGGCCTTGGGCCGCTGCGGCACTTTGATTGATTGGCAAGGTGGTAGCACCACTGGCAATGCTGGTGAATCCCGTGCTTATGTCGTCCGCTATGCCGCCGAGGACATCATCAACTGGCAGACGCAACGCATCAATGGCCGCAACGTGGTCACGCTGGTGGCGCTCCGTGAAGTGGTGATCAAACCGGACGCTGAAGATCCGTTCACCGTGGACCAGACTGAAACCATTCGGGTCTTGAAGCTCGAATCGCTGGCCGATGGTGGCACCCGCTATGTCGTGGAGATTTGGCAGGAACAAAAATCCGCCAATAACCGCCGCAAAAAATCTGAATGGAAGCTGGTGGAAAGTCGTGTGCCGCTCCGCCTGGGCAAAACCATCCCGCTGATTCCCTTTGTGTTTCATGGTCCACGCAATGCTTTGCCCGACGTGGACAAGATGCCGCTGGCTGACATCATCTGTGTCAACCTCGACCACTACCGTCTCGATGCCGACTACAAACATGGTCTGCATTACACGGCCTTGCCCACGGCTTGGGTGTCTGGCTTCGACAAAGATTCCGAGCTTCGCATCGGCAGCAGCACGGCTTGGGTGGCTGAGGCTCCCGGTGCCGTGGCTGGCTTCCTGGAATTCAAAGGTCATGGCTTGTCCACCTTCGAGAACGCACAAGACCGTGATGAACGGCTCATGGCTGTGCTTGGCTCCCGGATGCTGGAAGACACCAAACGTGTCGGTGAAACCGCCGATGCCATCGAACTCCGTCAGGCAGGTGAGAACAGCATCTTGATGACGCTGGCACTATCTGTGTCTGACTCCATCAGCCAAGTCCTCCGCTGGGTCTATTGGTGGAATAGCACTGAACCGTATCCCGAAGACATCAGTGAATCGCTTGTCCTGATCCAGATCAACACGGACTTCACGGCCAAAGGTCTGACCAGTCTGGAACTCACCGCCATCGTCTCTGCCTGGCAGGCTGGAGCCATCAGTCAGGCCACCATGTTCGATCTCTTTCGCAAAGGTGAAGTCCTGCCCACTGGTCGCACTGATGACGAGGAAAAGAATCTCGTCCGTGACGGACTGGCCACCAATCAAAACCAAAACGGTCGTGAGAATCCGAGCCGGGTCTTTCCCAAGCCTGGGAATTCCCCCGTGGTCACAACGATTCCAACGCCCACTCCGGCAGCAAACAACAACCAGTAAAAATTATGGCACTGAAATACAAATACACGGGCAAGGGTGAAATCCCTGCGGAACACGCGGCCCTCTACGTCGAGCGTGAGGGCGCTTTCTACCTCGATGCCGAAGGCGTCGTGGACAAGGCCAAAGCCGATGAGATGCGCAACCACAACATCGAGCTGCGCAAGCAGATTGAAGATCGCGATGCACGTTTTGCCGGTGTGGATCCCGATGAGTTTCGCCGCCTCGCCGAGGAGAAGCGCAAACTGGAATTGCAGGCCCAAGGCCACAAGCCCGAGGAAATTGACAAGCTCGTGACCGAGCGACTCAAGGGTCTGAAGGCCGATTGGGACAAGCAGTTCGCCGTGGTCACTGGCGAGCGCGATTCGCTGACCTCGCGGCTGACGAGCATCCAGATTGATCAAGGCGTCATCACGGTCGCCACCAAACGCGGCCTGCGGCCGACGGCGATTCCAGACATTACCGCCCGTGCGCGCACGGTGTTCAAGCTCGTGAATGGTGCACCGCAGGCCTTTGAGGCCGATGGCAAGACGGTGCGCTACGGCAAGGATGGCATCACGCCAATGACTTTGGAGGAGTGGGTGGACGCACAGGTCGCCGACGCTCCTCATCTTTTTGAATCCAACGCTGGTGGCGGGGCTGCCAGCAACGGTGCCGGGGGTGCCGCGGGTTCGCAACGGTCCGTGAAAAATCCGTTCCGCAAGGAAAGCTGGAATCTCACGGAACAAATGAAACTGCAGAAATCCGATCCTGGACTGGCTGCGCGCCTCAAGGCCGCTGCCTGATGGATCACTAAACGAAAGGTAACATTATGGCAAAGACAGCAGTGGCGGACATCATCATCCCCACAGAATTCGAGAAATACGCGATTGAGCGGACGGCAGCGCTGTCCGCCTTCGTGCAAAGCGGCATCGTCGAGAACGCCCCGGAGTTTGACGTGTTGGCAGCCGGCGGCGGGCGCGAAGTGAAGATGCCGTTCTGGAAAGACCTGACCGCAGCCCGGCAGCTTCTGGCCGACAACGCTTCGCTGTCGGTGAACAAAATCACCAGCGACCAGGACATCGCGCGCATCCAGAACGATGCGCAGGTGTGGAGTGTGAATCATCTGGCGAAGGTGATTTCCGGCGACGACCCGATGCAGGCGATTGTGGACCTGGTGGGCGAATACTGGGCGCGCATTGACCAGGGCCTCGTCATCAGCTCACTGAAGGGCATTTTCGCCAACGGCTCCATGGCGGGCAACAAGTTGGCGATTGCGAGCGAAACCATCGCCGGTCAATCGGCAACGACCCGGCTCAACGGTTCCACGTTCGTGGATGCCACCGTGAAGCTCGGTGATCGCGGCGACCGTTTGACGGCCATCGCGATTCATTCGGCGACGGAAGCGGCGCTGCGGAAACTCGATCTGATTGACTTCATCCCCGACAGCGAGGGCAAGGCGCAGATCAAGACGTTCCAAGGTCGCCGGGTCATCGTGGACGACGGTCTGCCGACGCGTGCGGGCACGACGGATGGCTTGGTTTACACGAGCTACCTGTTTGGGCCGGGTGCATTTGCGAAAGGTGCGGCGCCGCTGGATTCGACACCGCTGCAAGGCGGCATCGGGACCGAAGGCGTCGAAATCTATCGCGCCGGTCTGGACAGCGACACGGCGTTGATCAATCGGCGTCGTTACATCCTGCATCCGCGTGGCGTGAAGTTCACTTCGGGGTCGGTCACGGGCGATACGCCCACGAATGCGGAATTGGAAAACGCCGCGAACTGGTCGCGCGTGTTTGAAAACAAAAACGTCCGCATGGTCGCCATCGACCACAACTGACTGCGTCAGGGCCAATGCGCTGGCGCGCGGGGAAAACCTGCGCGCCGGCGTTCAACATAAACATCAACCTCAACTTTAACCAAAAATTTTATGGGCAAAGATCTTCCTCGCGGACATGAAAAGATTCGCAGTGGCGAACAAATCCAGTTCGCCACCTTTACCAACGTGGCCGCCGCAGCCGCGGCCGGTGTGACGGCGGCGCAGTTTCCGCGTCGCATGATCTACCTGACGACTGGTCTGGCCGGTGGACCGTGCGTGGCATTTTCGGACGGCACGGTTTGGAAAGCCATCCCGTTTGCAGCCAACGCCACTTAAACCCGCCAGCTATGGACAAACTGTTTCCCATCATTCGGCGCAAGCGGCGTCCGCTCATTGAGGCTGACGTGCCGCCTGATGCTGCCGGGCGGGTTCAACCAGTGGTTGCAAAGCCATTGGTTGAGTCCGTGCCGGACGCGCCATCGGAAAAACCGAAATCTGAAAATGCCGAAATCACTCCCCATGTTGAATCGGAGTAACCCGCCGATGACACGCAGCCAACGGCGTGTCTGGCTGGCGCTGGAGGAACAGAAGCGTCGCCGGGCGCGCGCCGCTGGTGGCCCTGCGTCGAGCCTGACAATCACGCTGGCCGGCTCGGTCATCAACATCGTCCAGGTCGGCCCCGATCAGGGAATTGCCATCGCCATCCAGCGCAGTGACGACGGAAATTTCGGTGAGAATGTGGACGGCGACAAGGCGTTCGGTGCCACGTCGTGGGATTTGGCTGGCGAGGCCACCGGCTATTACCGGATTTGTTTTGAGGCTGAGGACGGCAGCGCCATTGCGCCGTTCAGCAACGTCATTCAGTTTGCTCCGGTGGCCCCAGCCATCCTGCTCGCGTCGGACGGTCACGGGCATTTGACCTGGACGCTGAATT
>PLYV01000250.1 GCA_003151855.1 Limisphaerales bacterium
CGCCAACGCTGCGGCCATGGAATTATCCACCAGCAACACGGTTGTAACCGACACTCCCTCGGGCGCGAACAATCAGCAATGGACTCTCCGGCACATTGGCGGCGGCCTATACCAGGTCACTCCCGCTGCCGGCGGGAACAGTTGGGATTCGGGGGGCGGGCTGCACCTTTCGCCGTGGGGGTGGGGACCCGGCGGCAACTCATGCTTCAGTATGCTGCCGACTGGCGGCGGCTATTACCGACTCTTTTCTACCGGCAGCGGCAGTCCGCTGCAACCATCCACCGAAAATCCGCCCGCAGTGAATGATGGGAAGATCTACACGGGAGCCGCCGTTCAGCAATGGGCGATCCTCGCTCCGTCCGCTCCCGTATTCCCCATCGGCTTGAGCGTCACGGCAATTTCCGCCACGCAAAACAGCCTGACCTGGAACGCGGTGACGGGCGCGACCAGCTATAGCCTCAAACGCTCGGCCGTCAGCGGCGGGCCTTACACCACCATCGCCAGCGGCGTCACCGCCACGAATTACACCGACACCGTGGCCGCTGGGACGCCATATTATTATGTGGTGAGCACGGTGGTCGGCGGCGTGGAAAGCCTCAACAGCGCGGAAGCGACCGTGGCCCTGCCATTCCCCTGGATCACGCAAGACGTGGGTTCGGTGGGAGTCGCGGGCAGTGCGGCTTACACTTACAGCAATGGTGTTTTTTCTGTGACTGGCAGCGGGGCAGACATCTGGGGATCCTCCGACGCCTTCCGGTTTGCCTATGTGCCCATCACTGGCGACTGCACCATCGTGGCCCGTGTCGCTTCCGAGCAAAATGTTGACGGCTGGTCCAAAGCCGGCGTCATGATCCGCGAGAGCCTGACTGACAACGCGGCCAACGCTTTCATGGCAGTGACTCCGGGCAATGGTGTGGCCTGGCAAGCCCGTTCCAGCACTGGTGGTGGCACCGGCAACAACACCGCCGCCGGCACTGCGCCCTACTGGGTGAAACTAGTGCGCAGCGGAAATGCTTTTACTGGTTATGTCTCACCGGACGGCACGAACTGGACGCAGCAAGGAACGGCCACGTTCACCATGGCGTCCACCGCGTATGTTGGCTTGGCGCTCACCAGCCATAACAACTCGTCTTTGTGTCTGGCGACCTTTGATAACGTGTCTCTGCCCGGGTGGCCGCCACCGCTGGGGCCGACTGGTTTGGCTGCGACGGTGGCGTCCGCCAGCCAGATCAATCTGGTTTGGAACGCATTTAACAACGCCACCAGCTACAACGTGAAACGCTCGGCCACCAGCGGCGGATCTTACACGACCATTGCCACCGGCGTCATGGCCACCAACTATCTGGACACCGGCGTGTCGGTCCGTGCCGGTTACTATTATGTGGTCAGCGCCATGGTTGGCGGCAGCGAAACCCCGAACAGCGCCGAAGCGTCACTGAGTTTTGGCAAACTCACGGGCACCATCATCGGCACAGCGGGTTCATGGAACAACTCCGGCAACACCATCACCAATGTTTTTGACAACAATCTGAACACATATTTCGACGCTCCGGATCCGGGCAACGGCGACTGGGTGGGGCTGGATTTTGGCGTGGGCGTGACCAATGTCATCACGAAGATCAACTATTGTCCGCGCTCCGGCCTTGAAACGCGCATGACGAACGGCGTCTTCCAGGGCGCGAACAACCCCAACTTCACCGGCGCGGTCACGCTGTTCACCATCACGAACTCACCAGCTTCGGGCGTGTTCACGTCGGTGACGATCACCAACCTCACGGCGTTTCGGTATGTTCGTTACCTTTCGCCCAACGGCAGTTGGGGCAATGTGGCTGAACTGGAATTTTATGGCTATCCGTCGGCCGCTTTGGCGACGGCCCCGGCCGCGCCCGGCGGGCTTGCTGCAGCGGCGGTTTCCAGCAGCCAGATCAACTTGAGCTGGAATGTCTCCGCCGGCGCGACTAACTACAAGGTCAAGCGCTCGACGACGAACGGCGGACCTTACCTGGTCGTCGCCAGCGGCTCGACCGCGACCAACTGCAACGACACCGGCTTGGCGGCGGCCACCACTTACTACTATGTGGTCAGCGCGCTGAACGCCGGCGCTGAAAGCACCAACAGCACCCAGGTCAGCGTGACAACGGCGATGCCGCCGCCCGCCGCTCCTGCGAGCCTGACGGCCACGGTTGTTTCCACCAACCAGATCAACTTGATGTGGACGGCCTCATCCGGCGCGACGAGTTACAACGTGAAGCGTTCGGCCACGAACGGCGGTCCCTACACGGTCGCCAGCGGCGTGACGGCGACGAACTACCCGGATGGCGGGCTGGCCGGCGGCACGATGTATTACTATGTGGTCAGCGCGGTGAACGCTGGCGGCGAAAGCGCCAACAGCCAGCAAGCCATAGCAACCACAGCGTCGGGCACGTTGGGATCGTTGGTGCATCGCTACAGTTTCAGCGAGACGAACGGAGCCAGCATCGCTGATTCCGTGGGTGGGCCGATCTGGAATGGCACGCTGCCCAGCGGCGGCACGTTCACCAACGGCCAGTTGACCTTGGCCTCCGCCTCGTCGCAATACGCGAGCCTTCCGACGGGAATCGTCGGCACCTTGAGCAACTTCACCATCGTGACCTGGGTGAAACTCAATTCCACGGCGAATTGGGCGCGGATCTTCGATTTCGGCAGCGACGGCACGACCAATATGTTCCTGACGCCGCAGAATGGGGCCAACGGCACGTTGCGGTTTGGCATCACGACCAACGGCGGCGGCAGCGAACAACAAATCAACTGTAGTTCCACGATGAGCGTGGGCGTGTGGTATCAGGTGGCGGTGACGCTCAACGGGAACACGGGCATTCTGTATCTGAATGGCCTGCCGGTGGGCACCAACACCGCGATGACGCTCCGGCCCTCGAGCCTGGGCAGCACGGCCAACAACTACCTAGGCCGGTCGCAGTATCCTGATCCTTATTTCGACGGGGCGATTGATGAGTTCCGCATTTACAACGTGGGGCTTTCGGCGGCGGCGGCGGCGCAATTCTACGCCGGTGGACCGTCTCAAACTGCCACGGTGACCTTGGGCAACCTGAACCAGACTTACAACGGCACGGCCAGGAGCGTGACGGTGACGACGACACCAACTAATCTGACGGTGAACCTCAC
>PLYV01000160.1 GCA_003151855.1 Limisphaerales bacterium
TGAAGGAATTCGGCTGCAACGCCTACCGCACTTCGCACAATCCGCCCACGACCGAACTGCTCGACGCCTGCGACCGCCTCGGCATGATTGTCATGGACGAAAGCCGCCTGCTCGGCAGCGACGAGGAAAATCTTCGCAAGTGGAAAGACCAGATTCTCCGCGACCGCAACCACGCCAGCGTCGGCCTCTGGAGCGTGGCGAACGAGGAATTCAACGTGCAGGGATCGCCGCAGGGCGGCAACGTCGCCAAGACGATGCAGGATTTTGTGAAGTCGCTCGACCCGACGCGCCCCGTGACCTACGCCGCGCCGGAAGGCGACTCGTTTGCCGGCATCAACGGCGTCATCGAAGTGCGCGGCTGGAATTATCACATCGGGCAGGACATGGATAACTATCACGCCAAGCATCCCAACCAGCCGAACGTCGGCACGGAACAAGGCAGCACCGTCAGCACGCGCGGCATTTACGCCAACGACCGGCAGCGCGGCTACGTCAGCGCCTACGACGTGAATGCGCCGAGTTGGGCGCACACGGCGGAGCGTTGGTGGACCTATTTCGCCGACCGGCCGTGGTTGAGCGGCGGCTTCGTGTGGACGGGCTTTGATTATCGCGGCGAGCCGACGCCGTATTACTGGCCGTGCATCAATTCGCACTTCGGCATCCTCGACGTGTGCGGTTTCCCGAAGGACAACTTCTATTATTACCAGTCATGGTGGACGACGAACACCGTGCTGCACCTGTTGCCGCATTGGAACTGGCCGGGCAAGGAAGGTCAGGAAATCCGCGTGGACGCCTTGAGCAACTGCGAGGAAGTGGAATTGTTCCTGAACGGCGCATCGCTCGGCAAACAAACGATGAAACGCAATTCCCACCTGACCTGGAACGTGAAATACGCGCCAGGCACGTTGTCGGCGAAAGGTTTCAACGGCGGCAAAGTGGTGGCGGAACAGAAAATCGAAACCACCGGCGAGGCCGTGGCGGTTCAACTCACGCCCGACCGCAAGACCATCAACGCCGACGGCGCGGACGTGAGCCTGTTCACCGTCTCCGCGCTGGACGCGCAGGGCCGGGCGGTGCCGGTGGCGCAGAACAAAATTAATTTCAGCATCGAAGGCGCCGGCAAAATCCTCGGCGTGGGCAACGGCGATCCGAGCTGCCACGAGCCGGACACGTTCGTCCCACAGCTGCCGGTGCGCGCCATCGCGGTGAACGACTGGCGCTGGCAGCGGGCCGAGTTGCCGGCCAAGCGCGGCGCAACGGCCCCGGAATATGCGCCGGAGTTTGACGATTCCAGTTGGAACGTCATCAAGCCCAAGACGGACGGCGACACTGGCGATATGCCATTGAAGGAAGGCGAGACGGCGATTTACCGCGCGCACGTCAAGCTGACGTCGGAAGATTTGGCCAGCCCCGCCGTGCAGATCCGTTTCAGCACGATTGACGACCACGGCTGGGTGTTCGTGAACAGCCAGCGCGTCGGTGAATCGCATGATTGGGCGGCGCAACCGCTGTTCGACATCAAGAAGGCGCTGCACGCCGGCGACAACGTCATTGCCGTGGGCGTGAAAAACGACGCGAGCGAAGGCGGCCTGAGCCCGGATGTGAACGTGGAAATTGTCGGCCAGGCCACGGCGTCACCGTGGTCGCGCAGCTTGTTCAACGGCCTCGCGCAAATCATGGTGCAGTCCACGAAGGACGCCGGCGAACTCAAGCTGACCGCCAGCGCGGACGGCCTGAAACCGGTGACGGTCTCCGTGCAGACGCAGCTCTGCCCGCCGCGCCCCAGCGTGCCGTGAGCGGCTGAATCTTTTTTCTCAACGGACGCCGCGAACCGGCGTCCGTTTTTGTTTGCAGGCGTTTTTTTTGAAAAACGTGTGAAGCCAGATTGCGCACGGGTCAAGCCGAGAACCGAAGCAGGCTGAAAGGTGGTGGCTGCGACGCCCTCGTCGTTAATTCGCGCCGAGATTGTCCTCTTGTCGGAAAAAGCGTGACGAGGCCGTCGCTTTCACCCAATGCTGACGAGGCGTCGCCGCTATTTTGTCGGGCAGCTTCGGAGTTCAGGCTAAAACCATTGCAGTTTGCGCAGCCAGAGGGCTGGCTGCGTTACCACGGGTTTCAACCGAACGAGGGAGAAATTATTTCAGACCGGGTCCAACGCTTCGCTTTCGCAGTCGGCGTATTTGTCCAGCATGGCGTCGTAGATGTGCGCGGCCTTTTTGTCCGGCTTGACCTCGCTGCCGGGCACCGGCTTGGTGAATGGCGCGACGAGCTTGTCCCACTTCGGATTCTTGCTGGCCGTCGTCAGCCAGCCGTGCGCGGCCTGCAACGCGGCACCGAGCGCGGCGCTCTTGGAGACCTCGATGCGCAGCACGCGGCAGTTCATCACGTCGGCGATGACCTGGAGCAACTGCGGATTGTTGGCCGCGCCGCCGGTGGCCAGAATCTGCTCCGGCGCGACGCCCATCCACTGCGAATGCAGCCGCATGGACAAAGCCTGCGCCTCGAAAATCGCGCGGCAGTTGGCCGCGATATTTTTTTCATCAAGGTTGAAGCGGCGGAGGCCGGGCTGTTTTGCGCGCGGGACGATTTCCGCCTCAAACCACGGCAGCATGATGGAACCGTTGTTGCCGGGCGGAACAGACTGGACGAGTTCGCCGAATTTTTTCCAATCGGAAATCTTGTAAAGCTCGCGGATCTTTTCGCGGGCGAGCGAGCCGTTCTTGAAACAGATCAGCGTCATGTAGCCGCCGGTGGGCGAACCGAAAACGTGGCCTTCGCCGTTTTCGTCGGTCTGGCCCTGCGCCATCGTGCCGAAGAACGTGTCGCTGGTGCCGAGGCTGATGGCGACCTGGCCGGGTTTGACGAGGCCGAGACCGATGACGCTCGCCGGATTGTCGCCGGTCCAGACGGTGGCGAGCGCCTCGGGGTTGAGGCCGTATTTGGTGGTAAAGTAGGCGCTGACCGGGCCGATGACCTTGCCGGAGTCGGCGAGCAGCGGCAGTTTTTTGATGAGGCCGGGCGCGGTGGCCTTGAGCGCGTCGTGATTCCAGTTCCGCTTGCGGATGTCCATCAGGTTCGTCCCCGCGCCGTCGCCGAAATCAATCGGCGCGATTTTGCCGGCGAGCAGCGACGCCATGAACGAGCTGACCAGCGCGATGTGCGCGGTTTTTTCGTAGGCCTTCGACTCGGTCTTGTAAAACTTGCGGATCTGCGGGCCGGTGAACCGCTCGAACGTGTCCGAGCCGGTGCGCGAGGCGGTGTATTTCACGCCGCCGAGTTTTTTGCGGATCTCCTCGCATTCCTTCGACGTGGACGAATCCATCCAGATTGGCGAGGTCTTGCGCGCAAAGACGCCGTCGAGATTTTCGACCAGGGATTTTTTCGGGTCGAGCGCGGCGAGCGCGGCGACCACCTGTTCGTTCAGGTAAACGGAGCCGTGCTGCTGGCCGCTGCCGCTGACGGCGAGGATGTTTTTCAGCGCGACCTTGTCTTTTTTCATCTGCGCAAACAGCAGGTCGAGCGCGGCAGCCCAAAGCAGGGGATTGCCGTGCTTGACCAGCGGGTCGCGGTTCGGCAGCACGCCGTTTTTAGTTTTGAACTGCGGCAGCGCCTGGTCGAAGTTTAGCGAGTGTTCGTAAACGACCTTGCCAGCGTCGAGGTCAATGACCACCGCGCTCAAGCTTTGCGTGCTTGAATCAAGTCCAAGAAAAAGTTTGCCCATACGATAAAAATATTTTTGTCCGCAACTGAATTTTGGAGCATAGCAGGCTGCCCGACCAAAGAAAAGCCTGTAAAATTGAGCTTGTGGTTTTGCCCCGATGCTCACCATGAACGGTCAAGGGCGACTGGCTTTGCGCGGCCACCTTGACGCTCCGGCCGGAGCCCGGCGGAAATTGCAAGTTTTTTTTCAGCGTAACCAAAACTGGGGATTGCTTGAACCGCCGGTTTTTTCCGATAGTTTGCTCAGCATATTCCCGCAATTGACACGCCATGAACACTGAAAAAGCTTTTGCACTCGCCCAGGAACGCTACGCCGCGCTTGGCGTGGACGTTGATCACGCGCTGAAAACCCTTTCGCAAATCCCCATCTCGCTGCATTGCTGGCAGGGCGACGACGTGGGCGGCTTTGAGAATGCCGGCGGCGCGCTGGGCAACGGCCTCGCGGTCACCGGCAATTATCCCGGCAAGGCCCGCACGCCGGACGAACTTCGCGCCGACTTGGACAAGACGCTGTCGCTCATTCCCGGCAAGCATCGCCTGAACCTGCACGCGTTCTACGGCGAGTTTGGCGGCAAGAAAGTGGATCGCGACGCCATCGAGCCGAAGCATTTTGCCAACTGGATTTCCTGGGCGAAGAAAAACGGCCTCGGCCTCGATTTCAATCCAACTTGTTTTTCGCATCCGAAAGCGGCCGACGGCTTCACGCTGTCGCACGCGGACAAGGATATTCGCAAGTTCTGGATCGAGCATTGCATCCGTTCGCGCGAAATCGGCGCGGCCATGGGCAAGGCGCTCGGCAAAACCTGCGTGACGAACGTGTGGATTCCCGACGGCATGAAGGACACGCCCGCCGACCGCGTCGCGCCGCGCGCCCGCTTGGCCGAATCGCTGGACGCAGTTTTCAAGAAAGCGATTTCGCCGAAGCTGAATCTTGACGCCGTCGAGCCGAAGTTGTTTGGCATCGGCAGCGAAAGTTTTGTCGTCGGCTCGCATGAGTTTTACCTGGGCTACGCCGTCAGCCGGAAGAAACTGCTGACGCTCGACGCCGGCCATTATCATCCGACCGAAGGCATCGCGGACAAGATTTCCAGCGTGCTGCAATTCATGCCGGAGATCCTTTTGCATGTCAGCCGTGGCGTCCGCTGGGACAGCGACCACGTCGTGATTCTCAACGACGACCTGCTCGCCATCGCCCGCGAAATCGCGGCAAACGGTTTTGAAAAACGCGTGCACATCGGCCTGGATTATTTCGATGCGAGCATCAATCGCGTCGCCGCGTGGACGATTGGCACGCGCAACATGATTCGCGCGCTGCTCATCGCGCTGCTGGAAACACCGCTCATCCGCACGGCGGA
>PLYV01000112.1:0-12938 GCA_003151855.1 Limisphaerales bacterium
AGCCGGGCATCTACGAACTGCGCGATGTCGTCTCCCGCAAGAAACAGCTCCTGCCCTACCTCACGCACTGCCTGCGCGAGAAGGAAAAAGGCGTGAAGGGGTGAACGCCCGACATGGCTCGGTTTCGCTGACTACAATTTCCCCTTGGTGCTGGGCAACTGGCCGGCAATGCGCGGGTCGCGCTGCCGCGCCGCGTCCACCGCCCGCGCAAATGCTTTGAACAGCGCCTCTACAATGTGATGTGGTTCGTCGCCGTAAAGCAGCTCCAGATGCAGATTGCACCGCGCCTCGTTGGTGAAGCCCTGGAAAAATTCGCGCGCCAGCCCAAAACGAAACGCGCTGGAGGCGTCCTGTTGTTTTTCCGCGTCGGAAATTTTTTTCAGGCCGAACTGGTTCAGCCCGCGCCACACGAGATACGGCCGCCCGCTGAAATCCACCACGCAACGCGCCAGACACTCGTCCATGGGCACATAAGCTTCGCCGGTGAAGGGATTCTGGGGATGAAAGCCGTGTCCGTAGCGCCGGATGCCGCGTTTGTCGCCGAGCGCCGCCGCCATGGCCTGCCCCAGCGCGATGCCGCAATCTTCCACGGTGTGATGCGCGTCCACTTCGAGGTCGCCGTCGCAGCGCAGCTCCAAATCCACCGTCGCGTGCTTCGCGAAAAGCGTGAGCATGTGATCGAAGAACGGAAGGCCGGTGCGGATCTTGGATTTGCCCTTGCCATCAAGGTTGAGCCGGAGGGAAATCCGGGTCTCGAGCGTGTGGCGTTTGAGGGCAGCGGTGCGCGGTTTCATCGCGGGGAATTAAAGCAGAGGGGCGGCGGAAAGACCAAGCGGAATTGTCGGAGACAAGACTATTTCAGCCGCAAAAAAGCGCCAAAGACACCAAAGAAAAACAGCAGCGGCGATTCGAGCGCCAATCTTTGACCGGCTTTGACCGTGAAGATGTCCGGCCCTATTGGGCGGGCTTAAGCCGGCGATGCGTGGCTCAATAAAGCTTGGCCGGCGTGGCGGGAACCTGCGCGCCCGCTTTTTTCTGGATGTCGTCAATCTGTCTTTGCAAGGCATCGGGCGCCGGCGAGACTTTTTGCGCCGCGCGAAGCCAGTTGATGGCGGCGGGATAATTGCCGGCCTCGTCTTCAAGGCGTCCGAGGTTGGCGACAAGTTCCTCGAAGAGCAATTTGTCCTCCTTTTGCTGGTCGGGTGCGCGCAAGAGGAATTTTTTCACGCCGAGCTGCCAGACATTGCGGGCGCGGTCAAGGTTGTGGTTGCTTTCGTGATAGACGCGGCCCAGCTCGAAGAGAATTTCCGCGCTGTCAGGATTGTTGCGCAACCCCTCGCGCAAAAATGCCTCGGCCTGATCCGCGCGCCCCAGATGCTCTCGCAGGAAAAACGCGCCGACGGTGTAGGTCTCAATCTTGTTGGGGTCGAGGTCGGCGGCGAGGCGGAGCCACGGAAGGATTTCGCGCTCGTTGTGGTTTTCCAGATGCGTGTGCCGTGTGATGCGAAAGTTGCGGCCAAAGGCGTCAATCCAATCCTTGGGCCGGCCGAGAAAATCCTCGTTCTTTTCGTCCTCCTCGGTTTCCTTTCTGCCGTGGCTGGCGGAGATGATCTCCTTTTCCTCGCCGGATTTCTGGTCAAAGACGGAAGGATAATAGCCGCTGTGGAAATACACATCGGCCATGGTGAAAAAATGGTTGGCGAAAAGTTTCCGTCCGTCGCCGAAGACCATCCCGAAAAGGTTGTCGGACTTGGCGCGCTGGCTCCAGTTGCCCGCCGTGGGCATGAGGTTGGTCGCCAGCGTGAACGCCAGCGCCAGCAGCACGACCAGGAGCGACAGCGGGGAAAAGTTCATCAGGTGTTCAGGCTTTTCCGGCGGAAACCAAACCACGCGAGCAGCAGGAAAATCGCCGTCCAGACCGCGCCGTAAAGCGTCGCGAGCGCCACCGCGCGAACGGGCACGAGGCCCATGTCATACACCACAAAGTCGCGCAGGTCATACCATTCGAGGTGCGGCATGAGGAAATAAACCGTGGCGAGAATGGACTGCATCGGCTGCGGCTGCTGGAGCGCAATGGTGTTCAGGTGCGTGCCGAGCAGTAAAACCCCGCCCACGACGATGATGGTGATGGTGGAGGTGGACGACGGCGCGGCGAAATAAATCGAGCCGAGCAGCACCATCGCGATGACGATGGCCAGCATGACCCAGTGCATCCACACGGCTTCGAGATACGCGCCCCACGGCCAGATTTGTTCCTTGGAACCGGTGATGGCGGCGAAGAAAAAGTAAAAGACGACCAGCGCCACGCCAGTCGCGAGCCAGCAGCCGAGAAATTTCCCGACGATGACGTGCCAGCGCGAAACGGGTTTAGCAAGCAGCGGAAAAATTGTGCGCGCCTCGCGCTCCGCCGGAATCTGTCGCGCGGTGGTGACGACGGAAATGACGAGCGCGGAAACCCAGATGAGCAGCAGGCAGATGTCCTTGACGTAGCGGACGATTTTGTCGTCGTGGAAAAAATTCACCGCGCCCGCCGCGAGCGTGAGCAGCGCGGTGAGGACGAACAGGACGTAAAAATCCTTGCGGCGGTAAAGCTCCTTGATAACGACGCCGGCGAGGGCAAAGATTTTGTTCATGGCAGGGGTGAATTTTGGACGCCGACGATTTTCAAAAACGCCTTCTCCAGGTTTTCGTGGCCGGCGGTGATTTCGGCGACGGTGCCGACCGCCTTGAGTTCGCCCTGATGCACAATGGCCACGCGGTCACAGACGGTTTCAACTTCGCCCAGTTCGTGCGACGAGAAGAAAACGGTTTTGCCCTGCTCCTTGAGCCGCTGGATGATTTCGCGGACCTTCATCCGGCCGAGCGGATCAAGGCCGCTGGTCGGCTCGTCGAGGATGAGCAGGTCGGGATTGTTGATGAGCGACTGCGCCAGGCCGACGCGCTGCTGCATGCCCTTCGAGTAGGATTTGATGGGACGCTTGGCGGCGTGCTCTAGCTCGACGAGTTTCAGCAATTCCGCGATTCGCTGATCCGCCTCGTGCCGGGCGAGACCGAAAATCTTGGCGTAGAAGCGGAGCAGTTCCTCAGCGGTGAGAAATTTGTAGTAGTAAGTCAGCTCCGGCAAATAGCCGATGCGCTGGCGGGCAATCGGCTGGCGGACATCAATGCCAAACAGGCTCGCCGAACCGCTGGTCAGCGGCACGAAGCCGAGCAGGATGTTCATCGTGGTGGTCTTGCCCGCGCCGTTCGGACCGAGGAAACCGAAGACTTCGCCGGCGCCGACTTCGAGATCCAAGCCGGCCAGCGCGACTTTCGTCTGCTGCCGCATTTCGCGGCTGCGATATTCCACGCGCAACTTTTCCGTTCGCAAAATGGCGGTCATGTCAGGCACGGGCATTTGTTCAATGCAAATTTCGTAACGGAAATGAATGGGCGAGTCAACCACCGCGTTGCAAAAAAAAGCGCAAGGCCGACCGGCCTTGCGCCATGAAACGGGCGGTTGCTTTATGCCTACTGGATGTGCGCCGGGGTGACCGTGGTCCCCAGCGAACAGACGGCGGAGGGGTTGTTCCCCACCGGTGGGATGCTGTAGGTGCCGCTGGCAGGACACGGCGGGATGCTGCCCGCCGAGTTCAGTTTGATGTAAGGCGTCAGGTCGTCCGGGTAGTTGACGGTGTCGCCGACGTGTTTGTTTCGCTCGAAGGCAAACTGCTGCACGGCCGTGTCCAGTTGCCGCAGGTTGTTGATGCAAGCGTTGGACTGGGAGGTGGCCCGCGCCTTCACAAAGTTGGGAATCGCAACCGCCGCCAGGAGGCCGATAATGGCCACGACGATCATGATTTCAACCAGGGTGAAACCCGCTTTACGGATGTTTTTGGTCTGTTTCATTTTGTTTGCTTTCTGTTTTTCACGCGGCGGAACTGCGCATCAGGCGGGTTATATGATAACGACTTTGTTCCATTGATTGCCTGACACAACCGCGTGAGTTGACACTAGCACCACTGATGCCAATGTCTAGCGCTAATTGAAAAACGACATAATTACCTTAATATAGACTATTTAGCCGGCAAATGAAAACCCCGCCCCATCCATGAAGCCTGTTTTTTGCGTAATAACAGGACACCACCTGTCTTGTAGCGGGACAAAGAAGATTGCCAACATTTTTTATAATTCAATCACCTCATTCAATTCCGGCAACTGCGGCTTCAGCTTGAACCGCAGCTGGATTTTTTGCGCCAGAATCTCGCGCGGCTCATTTTCCCCGTGCGTCAGCACCACGCGCGGACGGCTCGGCGCGATGACATTGAACCATCCCAGCAAATCCGTCTGCCCGGCGTGCGCGCTGAAACCGCCGAGCGTGTGCACCTGCGCCTTCACCGCGATTTTTTCACCGTAGATGCTCACCACCTTCGCGCCGTCCACCAACTGCCGCCCCAGCGAGCCATCGCCCTGATAACCGACGATAAGCACATGCGTCTCCGGTTTCCAGAGGTTCGCCTTGAGGTGATGCACGATGCGCCCGGCGTTGCACATACCCGCGCCGGCCATCACGAGGCACGGCCCCGGCTGGTCGTTGATTTTTTTTGAGTCCTCCGCCGTCGCGCAGACCGTCAGCGTCTTCAAATCCGCCTGCACCGGTTTCTGCGCGATGTATTTAATCGTCTCGTCATCAAACAATTCCTCGTGGTGCAGGTAAATCTGCGTCGCCGCGACGGCCATCGGGCTGTCGAGGAAAATGGGGAACGGCCGCACCAGTTTTTGGCGGAACATCCGGCTCAACAGCAGCATCAGCAATTGCGCCCGCGTCACCGCAAACGTCGGCACCAGGATTTTTCCGCGCGTGTCCACCGCTTGCTTCACGATGCCGTTAAATTCCTCAATGGTGTCCGCCAGCGGCTGGTGGTCGCGGTCGCCGTAGGTGGATTCCAGAAACACCATGTCCGCCCGCTGGAACGGATCGTAGTCCTTCAAAATCGGCGCATTCTTCGGGCCAAGGTCGCCGGAAAACACCACGCACTTTTTTTTGCCGCCGTCATCCGCGATCAACTGGATGCTCGCCGAACCCAGCATATGTCCCGCCTCATGCCACACGGCCTGAATGCCCGGAGCCACCGTTACCGGCTGCGAATACGGCACCGGCTTGAAACGCTCGATGATTTGCTCCGCCTGCGCCGGCGTGTAAAGTGGTTCCAGCACCGGCTCGCCCGCGCGTTCGCGCTTGCGGTTCACGCNNCCTGCGTCTGGATGTGCGCCGAGTCACGCACGATGAGTGCAGCCATCTCAATCGTCGCCTGCGTGGCAAACACCGGGCCGGTATAACCGGCCTTGGCCAGCAACGGCAAACGTCCGGTGTGGTCCAGATGCCCATGAGTGATCACCACCGCGTCGAGCGCCGTCACCGGCAACGTCGCGCGATTCAGCGTGTCCGCGCGCTGGCCGCCTTGGAACATGCCGCAGTCCACCAAGACGCGGGCGGACTGGGTTTGCACGAGATAAGCCGAGCCGGTGACTTCGCCGCCACCGGCACCAAGGATGGTGATTTTCATAAAATATTTCCAGAACGATGAACTCCGATTCGGCGTGTTACTTCGGCGTGTTACGCTGGCTGGGCGGCACTGCTGCGCCGCCGATCATGGCTGACCAGCAGGTCAGCCCTACCAAAACGGATGCAAAATTATTTTCCCGCCGCCGCGCGGTCAGCCAACACCAAAGCGTTCGCCGAAACAATTCTTCCGGCGGGAATCGAAACATCGCCGGCCTGCAACCGCCGGAGTATCTCCACCTTTTCCGCGCCGGTCGCCACCCACAATATTTTCCGCGCCCGATTCAGCAGCGGATACGTCAGCGTCATCCGCCGCCGCTGCTGGTAAATGCCTGTCAACGTCACGTCACGGTCGGCCACGTCCATCGCCGCATCGCCCGGCACGAGCGACGCCGTGTGTCCGTCGGCACCGAGACCGAGGTGCACCAAATCCAACACCGGCGGCGTGCCCGCGATCTGCGCCAGTGTCCGCGCATAATTCGCCGCTGCTGCTTCCAAATCTGTTTCTTCGACCGGCATCGCGTGAATCTGTTCAGCCCGCAACGGCGCGTGCGCCAGACTTTCCCGCAGATGCGTCAGGTTCCGATCCTCGTGACCGGCGGGTGCAATCCGCTCGTCCACCTGCGCGATATTCACACTTGGCCACGGCAAACTTTCTGCGGCCAGCGCGCGCAGCATCTGCCACGGCG
Source organism: Limisphaerales bacterium (assembly GCA_003151855.1). GTDB lineage: Bacteria > Verrucomicrobiota > Verrucomicrobiia > Limisphaerales > UBA11358 > UBA11358. The sequence goes on from PLYV01000112.1 coordinate 6,232, forward strand.
TCCGGCCACCACTGACCGCCAGCACAAATTTTCCACGCGCCGCCACCGCCGCCCGCGCCTCGGCGGCGATGACTTTCGCCGCCTCACGTGCCACGGTTTCGGCGTCGGGGAAAATTTTAATTTCCATGCGAAGTAAAATTACGCCTTCAGCTTGCGATAACGACGAATCAGATTATTCGTCGAACTGTCGTGCTTGAGCGGCGGCAAAGTTTTGCCTTCGAGTTCGGGCACGATGCGTTGTGCCAGCGCCTTGCCAAGTTCCACGCCCCATTGGTCGAACGGATTCACGCTCCAGATCGCGCCCTGAGCAAACACGATATGCTCGTAAAGCGCGACGAGCTTGCCCAGCACCGCTGGCGTCAGCTCTTCCGCAAGAATCGTGTTCGACGGCCGGTTGCCCTCGAAAACCTTGTGCGGCACCAGCGCGTCGGCGACTTTTTCCGCCTTCACTTCCGCCGCCGTCTTGCCGAACGCCAGCGCCTCGCTCTGCGCCAGCGCATTCGCCAGCAGCAAATCGTGATGCCGGCCCAGCGGCGTCAGCGCCTTGCCGAACGCAATGAAATCGCACGGAATCAGCCGCGTGCCTTGGTGGATGAGCTGGTAGAACGAGTGCTGGCCGTTCGTGCCCGGCTCGCCCCAATAAATCGGGCTGGTCTGGTAGTTCACCTTCTTGCCGTCGAGCGTGACGGATTTGCCATTGCTCTCCATCGTCAACTGCTGGAGATACGCCGGGAAGCGCTTCAGATAATTTTCGTAGGGCAGCACCGCCACCGTTTCCGCGCCGAGAAAATTCGTGTTCCAGACCGACAGCAGCGCCATGAGCACCGGCAGGTTTTTCTCGAACGGCGCGGTGCGGAAATGCTCGTCCATCTTGTGGAAGCCGGCGAGCAGCGCGCGGAAATTGTCCGGGCCGACCGCCAGCATCGTCGAAAGGCCGATGGCCGAATCCATCGAATAACGCCCGCCGACCCAGTCCCAGAAGCCGAACATATTCGCGGTATCAATGCCGAACGCCGAAACCTTTTCCGCGTTCGTCGAAACGGCGACGAAATGTTTCGCCACCGCTTTTGTATTTCCGCCGAGACCGCGCAGCAGCCAGTCGCGGGCGCTTTCCGCGTTCGTCATCGTTTCCTGCGTGGTGAAAGTTTTCGACGAAACGACGAACAGCGTTTCCGCCGGATTCAAATCCTGCGTCGCCTCGACGAAATCCGCGCCGTCCACATTCGACACGAAGCGGAATGTCAGATTGCGCTGGCTGTAATGCCGCAGCGCCTCGTAAGCCATCACCGGGCCGAGGTCGGAGCCGCCGATGCCGATGTTGACGATATTCTTGATGCGCTTGCCGGTATGGCCTTTCCACGCGCCGCTGCGGACGCGCTTGGCGAACGCCGTCATCTTGTCCAAAACCGCATGGACATCGGGCACGACATTTTTGCCGTCCACGAAAATCTTCGCGTGCTTCGGCGCGCGCAATGCGGTGTGCAGCACGGCGCGGTTCTCGGTGAAATTGATTTTGTCGCCGCGGAACATCGCATCCATCCGTCCGCGCAAATTGGATTCCTTCGCCAGTTGCAACAGCAGCTTCAGCGTCTCGGCGGTGATGCGGTTCTTCGAGTAATCGAGAAAAAGCCCGATCGCTTCGGCGGTCAATTTCTCGCCGCGCCTTTTATCGGCGGCAAACAGTTCGCGCAGGTGGAGCTTCGCGATTTTCTTCTGGTGGGCGGCCAGCGTTTTCCACGCCGGACGTTGCGTCAAAGGTTTGATGACAGATTTGGTGCTCATGGTTTTGATTTTGAAATTTCAGGCCAGTGAATTGGTGACAATCTGCTGCGCCTCGCTGACGATGGTTTGGAGATGCGCCTCGTCGCGAAAACTTTCCGCGTAAATCTTGTAGATGTTTTCCGTGCCGGATGGCCGCGCCGCGAACCAGCCGTTCGCCGTCGTCACTTTCAGGCCGCCGATGGCCGCGTGGTTGCCCGGCGCTTTGGTCAATTTGGCCGTGATGGCTTCGCCGGCCAGCTTGGATTCCTTCACCGCTTCGGGCGAAAGTTTGGACAACTTCGCCTTCTGCTCCGGCGTCGCCGCCGCGTCAATGCGCGTGTAAAATGGCGTTCCAAATTCCGATGCCAGCGCGCGGAAATGTTCGCCAGGGTCTTTGCCGGTAACGGCGGTGATTTCCGCCGCGAGCAGATTCATGATCGGACCGTCCTTGTCGGTTGTCCACACCGTGCCGTCGCGCCGGAGGAAACTCGCGCCCGCGCTTTCCTCGCCACCAAAACAGAACGAGCCGTCGAACAATCCCGGCGCGAACCATTTGAAACCCACCGGCGTTTCGCACAGCTTGCGACCGAGCTTGGCCACCACGCGATCAATCATGCCGCTGCTGACGAGCGTTTTGCCGACGATGACATTTGGCGACCATTGCGGCCGGTGCGTCAGCAAATAGCCAATGGCCACGGCCAGATAATGATTCGGGTTCATCAGCCCCGCCGACGGCGTGACGATGCCATGCCGGTCGGCGTCCGGGTCGTTGGCGAACGCCACGCGGTATTTATCCTTCAGTCCGACCAGACCGGCCATCGCGTAAGGACTCGAACAGTCCATGCGGATTTTCCCGTCGTGATCCACCGTCATGAACGAAAACGTCGGGTCGAGCTTCGGGTTCACGACCTCGATGTTCAGCTTGTAAATCGAGTTGATCGGCTCCCAGTATTTCAGCGCCGCGCCGCCGAGCGGATCCACGCCGAGCTTCAAGCCGGCGGAACGGATGGCGTCCATGTCCACCACGTTTTTCAAATCCTCGACGTAAGGCAGAATGTAATCCTGCTGCTTCGTCGTGCTCGCCTTGAGCGCGGACTCGAAGGAAATTCTTTTAACGCCGGCATTGTTGCCGCGCAGCAGTTCATTCGCGCGATCCTGCACCCATTTCGTCACGTCCGTGTCCGCCGGGCCGCCGTTGGTGGGATTGTATTTGAACCCGCCATCCTGCGGCGGATTGTGCGATGGAGTGATGACAATGCCATCCGCGAGACCGGAATTGCGGCCGCGATTGTGGACGAGGATTGCGTGCGAAATCACCGGTGTCGGCGCCGCGCCGTCATTTTCCTGAATGACGGTCTGCACGCCGTTGGCCGCGAGCACTTCGAGCGCGGTGCGTTGCGCGGGCGCGGAAAGCGCGTGCGTGTCCTTGCCCATTTGCAGCGGGCCGTCGGTGCCGTGGCTGCTGCGATAATCACAGATTGCCTGCGTGATGGCGAGGATGTGCGCCTCGGTGAACGTGCCGTCCAGCGACGTGCCGCGATGCCCGCTCGTGCCAAAGCTGACGAACTGGTTCGGATTGGCGACGTCAGGCGTGCGCTCGTAATAATCGCGCTCCAACCGGGCGAGATCCACGAGCAAATTTTTCGGCGCGGGCTTTCCAGCGAGTGGTGAAATGGCCATGTTCAATTCCTCAAGTTCGTTCCGCCATACTACAAACAACCGGCGGGCGGAGAAAAGAAATTGTCGCCGTCAGTTTTGCTCACCACCGCCGGCCAGCCGAAGGTGTCGGCCCACGGTCTCACGGTGGATGCCATTTCCCCAATTCACGCCTGATTCCGCGACACAACATCATTCGCCGGCATATTGGTATGAACACAATATGATTTTTGCATGTCCACGGCCGGCTCCTTCCGTGATTTTTGACCGGTTCACGAAAGCCTGCCCCTCAAACGCCGTGCAGTATCGAAGAAATCAAAATCCCGGTTTTTCGGAAAGCCAGCGATTTTTTAGCGCCTCGGAAAAATCCGCGCCCTTGAGCCACTGTCTTGCGGAATCAGGATCCCACGCCAGCCATGTGCGGAAACTCTCATGGACCCGGCTTTCGCGCGCCACAGGATCCGCCGTCTTCTGCGCCATGCGGGTGCTGGCACCGGGGTTCCAAATGCGGACGGCCTCGACGTAGGTTTCAATCGCGGTTTCGCGCAACGCCCCGGCAGGAAGTTGCTCCACCCACTGGCCCGCCGCTTCGGGGGAAGCCGGCACATAAATGTTCAGAATTTGCGCCACGCCCTGTGGTTGCAGCGCTGCGTCGGGGACGTTGGTGATCCACGACAACGCCTGCTGCGGATCCTGTGTGGCCCAGCGCGTCATTGCCGCCAGCACTGACCGCTGCCTCAATTCCGGCGGCGAGAGCTTCAGCGCAAATTCCGCCGCAGGGGCAGGTTCCACGTCCGCCCACGATTCCGCCACCGTCGCCAGCGCCGTTTGCCTGTCCGCCGCCACCGGCAGGCCTTCAGCCCATTTGATCGCGCTGGCAGCGTCCTTCGCCGCCCAGTCCCCGGCCACATTGATTATCAAGGCGTTTCTGGTGTCGCCGGGGGGAAGATTCTGCACGGTCGAAGCAATGCCCGCCGGATCCAGATGCACCCAGATGAAATAAATGTTGTGCAGCGCTCCGTCCTTGGGAAATCCTTCCGGCAAATCGTTCACCCATTTGAGGACCGCCTTCACGTCCTGCCGGGTCCACTCCTCGACCAGCATTTGCACGGTCTCAGTGCGCGCGCGTCCGGGTTTCATTTTCAAAGCGGCAGCGGCGACGGCGCGGATGTCTTTCTTGGCATAGGAAGGAACCACACCGCGGAGTGATTGCACCTTCACCATGCCTTCGGGCATTTCCGAAATGTGCGCAAAGGCTGCTGCCGGGGCCAGTTCGCCCCAGCGCTTGAGCACCGACTCCGTCAGCACCACACGGTCTCGCAATTGTTTCATACCCTCCGCCGTCTTGACCGCTTCGGGAATTTCGGACAAGGACAGCGTCTTGCCAACCGCGTCCAGCGCGCTGAGCTTGTCGTCAATTTTCTTTTCCGCGCACGCCTTTTCCACTCTGGCCGCGAAGTTCTGCGGTGGACGGTTGGTGTCCGTCCCGGCGGCGGCGGTCGTCAGAAGCAGGGCTGGCAGCAGGGTCAAGCATATCAATCCGCGAATCACTCGCGGTGAAATCCGGTAAAAAGCGTTCCTGTTTTTATTCGCGCTGCTGGATCGGCGGCGGTTTGGCATAATGGTGATTAAATATTGAAGTGCGGCAGCGATTTCCTGCTGCCGGACGTGTGTTTACATGATGGAACTGCTATTCGTCAAGGCGTCTGCGGGGGACATTATTTGATGGCGGCATTCAGCCACTGCCACAGGTGGACTGTCGCGCCGTCCGATGTCGAGACATCCGTCACATCCAAGCACGAGCCGGGCGCGCATTGCGGGCTGATCCGGAACTGCCCGACCTCGGTCGAAGTGAGCGTGTAGAGTTGCGCTGTGTTGGCATAGTAATCCCAAAGCTGCACCTTGGTCCCATTGGACGTGCCCCCCGCCGGAAACGGGCCGGTGGCCTGGCCCTGGCACACGCTCGCCAGGCTCATCAGCAAAAGGCAAAACAGGCAAACCAAGCGTGGCCACGTTCTGTAGGCAGGGAGAAATTGGTTTTTGAAGTTGGATTTCATGGTTGTAAATTGGTTATTGAGGTTGAATTTCATGGTTGTAATTTGGTTTCGGGATTTCGATTTCATAAGGTGCGGCAACGAATTTGCTCGTTGCCGCACCGATGTTTGCCAAACGATGCTCGTTTGGTTGAATGCTCAACTTACGGCGCTTGGAACGACCATTGCTGGTTGGCCCCACCGTTCCACTTACAAAGTTTAACGTCCGCGCCGTCAGACGTCGAAGCGTAGTAAACGTCCAGGCACGAGCCGGTCGCGTTATTCGGGGTGATCCGATAATTACCGCTGTCGGTCGCGGCGAACTTGAATGTCTGATTGGAGTTGCCATTGTAATCCCACAGTTCCACCGTGGTTCCGTCGCCCGTATTGCCGTTGTAGATGTCCAGCGCCTTGCCGCTCTGCACGCCGATGATCTTGTAATTGCCGTTGCCGGTGTCGGTCACAACCCACTTCTGATTGGCCCCGCCATTGTAGCTACACTGGGCAATTGTGGAGCCATTGGCGGTTGCCGCATACCAAACATCCATCGCCTTGCCGCTGTTGCGGGCAATGAGTTTATATGTGCCGTTGCCAGGGCCGGAGGAATCCGGGGCGGTGTAGCCGATTTCAATGCTGCCGCCCGTCAGGTAACTGTCATTGAAATATGCCGTGCCAGAGGAACCTTCCGTTTGAAGGTCAATGATGAGATTCATCGGCTTGCCGGTAAAATCGGCCGTGTCCCGCGCCTTCCAGTTGCCATCAATGTAGTAGTCAATGGTCACATAGGTGGAGTCCACGCGGTTCATCCAGATTTTGTAGGTATGCCACGAGCCGTAAGGGTCGTTCACCCCACTCACATGCGAAGTGCATTGCCCGCTGGTTTGAAACGTGTTCTGCCAGCAATTGGCGTTGCCTTTGAACTCCATGATGTCGCTCTCCGGCGGCCAGCCATAAGCGTAGCAAAGCCACATTGCGGGCCATGATCCGCTTTCGGGATCGGCCTGGAATGACCCTTGAATCGTCCAGTTCAGATGCTGGTCGTCCACCACGATCTGGGTTTTGCAGTAGATGGTTCCCGACGAAAAATTAAACCCCGAAGGCGCGCCCCCTCTTTGGGCGTGCAACTGCATCCATCCTCCCTGCATATTAACCTGGCTTGAATACATATAGGCCGAGCCATTGTGGGAGTTGCCCCAGGGATAGGCGTTGTTCCAATGATTCCAGTCGTAGGTGTTACAGGCTGTGACATATCCGGCC
>PLYV01000112.1:12950-13452 GCA_003151855.1 Limisphaerales bacterium
TTTTTTGTTTTAGCGACCACTACAAAAGTGGGGCAGACCCGAAGGTCTGCCCACATGACATCCTAAGCACTAACGCTTGTTTTTAGGTCAAGGCGCTTGAAAGGACCATTTCTGGTTGGCCGCATTCAGCCACTGCCACAGGTGGACTGTCGCGCCGTTAGCCGTGGAAATGCCGCTCACATCCAGGCACGAGCCGGTCGCGCAATTCGGGGTGATCCGATAATTACCGCTGTCGGTCGGAATTAAATTCCACTGTTGACCGGGTCCGTTCGAATAGTCCCAAAGCTCGATCTTGGTGTCATTGCCTGAGTTGCCATTGTAGACGTCCAGTGACCGGCCGCTCTTGACATTGATGATCTTGTAATAGCCATTGGTGGTGGTCGCGGTCCACTGCTGGTCGGTATAGCTGCTGTTGATGTAATCCCACTGGTGGATTTGCGTGCCGTTCGCCGTCTGCGCGTTGTAGGCACACATGCACTTGCCGCTGTTCTGGTTGATGATT
>PLYV01000019.1 GCA_003151855.1 Limisphaerales bacterium
CGGCGCGAATCCCGATCCGAGCGTCAAAGAACCTTACAATTATCAGGCGTGGTATGATTTGATTCGCAGCCTCCAGCCCGGTGCCGTCATCATGGGCAAAGGCCCGGACGTGCGCTGGGTGGGCAACGAAGGCGGCGTGGGCCGCACCACCGAATGGAGCGTGGTGCCGCTGCCGACCGCGCCGGATCAATGCCGCTGGCCGGATCTTTATGGTGATCTCGGCAGTCGCGAAAAACTCACACCCGGCTCGCATCTCTGGTGGTATCCGGTGGAAGTGAACGTCACCATTCTCGACCGCGGCGCTTGGTTTTGGGCGCCGCAGAAACATCCCCGGAGTTTGTCTGAGTTATCGGACATTTATTTCCGGTCCATCGGCCGCAACGGAAATCTCATCCTGAATCTTTCGCCGGACACGCGCGGACTGATTCCCGACGACCAGCTTGAGGCGCTGGCCAAAACGGCGCTGGTGGTCAAGGACACGTTTGCCAACGACCTCGCCGCCGGCGGCAAATTGACCGCTGACAACGCCAGCGACGCGCATGACGCATCACTGGCGCTCGACGGAAATCTCGACACCTGGTGGGAAGCTGCGCCGGGCCAGACCAACGGCACGGTGACACTCACGTTACCGAAGGCGGTCACGTTCGACATCGTTTCGTTGCAGGAAGCGGTGGATCATCGCGGGCAACGGATTGAATCCTTCGTCATCGAAACGTGGAACGGCTCGGCGTGGGTCAACGCGGAGAAAATTCAGTCGGATGAACTCACCACCGTCGGCCATCACCGGCTCATCCGGTTGAAAGCGCCCGTGACCACCGACCAGGTGCGCATCCGCATCACGGGCGCGCGCCTCGAACCGACGCTGGCGGAAATCGGACTCTTCAAGCGATCCCTTTACGGCCAGTCTCCCGCCATTTCGGATCGTGACGCCGACAATCTGGTGACCATCAGCAACCCCGGCGCCGGCAAAATGGTTTACACCGTGGATGGAACCGAGCCGGCCGCCGGTTCGCCGGTTTACACCGCGCCGGTCAAACTGCCCTTGACGGGCACCGTGAAAGCCGCCTGCGTGATGCCGAACGGCCAACTGGGCATCGTGGCTTCAAAAACCTTTGCCGGTCTGCCGCCGACGGGCTGGAAAGTGGTCAGCGTGGACAGCGAGGAAATGGCCGGGGAAAACAACGGCGCCGCCAATGCGATTGACGGCAAATCGTCCACCTTCTGGCACACGCGCTGGAACGAGGATTTGAAGCTGCCGCATGTCATCACGATTGACCTGGGCAAGACGAATCGCATTGCCGGCTTCACCTATCTGCCGCGACAGGACGGAAACGCCAACGGCACCGTCGAGAAATACCGCTTTGAAACGAGCGCGGATGGAACCGGTTGGACGACCAACATCGTTTCCGGCACGTTCGCCAACATCCAGAACAACCCGTCGCTCCAGCAGGTCACGTTCGCTCCGGTGGACGCGCGGTTTTTCCGCTTCACGGCCTTGCGGGAGATCTATGGCAACGGCTGGACGAGCGCGGCGGAAATCTCCGTCCTGCCCGCCGACGGAAAAGGGGACTGACGGCGGTTTTTTGCACGAATGATCCGTGACCAGCACATGAGAAAATTCAATTTATTCATCATCACCGCCGTTGCGTTGGTGTTGGCCGGCTGTGCCACCAACCCTGAGATACACCAGGGGCTGGTCACCACCACGCCGGTGCCCCAAAACCGCGATCACGCCATTTACGACTGGCCGACCCGCCATGCCGCCGTGCTCGAGTATAATCGCACGCACCAGCCGGAGATTGTGCTCATCGGGGATTCCATCATCCATTATTGGGGTGGCGAGCCGGTGGCGCCGAAAGCGTGGGCGGCCGACGTTTGGCAGCGCACCTTCGCCGGCTGGTCCGTGGAAAACCTGGGCTTCGGCTGGGATCGCACCGAAAATGTGCTCTGGCGGATTGATCATGGCGAATTGGCCGGCACCTCGCCCAAGCTCATCATCATTAAAATCGGCACGAACAATACCGGCCTCAATAGTGCGGACGACATTGCCGATGGCATCGCCGCCGTTTGTGTGCGGGTTCACGAAGTGCAGCCCCGCGCCAAAATCCTGCTGTTGGGCATCCTGCCGCGTCGCGATGAAGTTCCGCCCCGGCCCGTCATCACCGGCCGGGTCAATGAACTGCTCCAGGCCAGGCTGGGCAAAATCTCGTGGCTCTGCTACCGGGACTTCGGCCCGGCCTTTCGCCACCCGGACGGCCGTGTGAACGCCGCCCTGTTCGGCGATCACGTGCATCCGAATCACGCCGGCTATGAGCTGCTCGGCAAGCTGCTCCATGAACAGATCGTTCAAATCTTAAACTGATTTCGCCGGGTGGAAAGGATGCCCCCCAGATGGCGGCGTAGCGGCGAAATGCTTTTCCCCGCTGGTTCTGAATTTAACTACGAATTTCTGATTTGCGATGAGTTCCCCGGCCATGTCCTGCATATTCAGGTAAATAAAACTAAAGGCATTAAAAATTCATCTAGTGGGGTTCCATACATTAGGCGCGGCGCGCATAATCTTCCCGCCAATTCGCCAGAGATGCATAAACGTTTAGAGTATCTGAAAGGCATTAGTTCGTTCGAATCCGAACCGGTCAATGCGCCAAAAGAAATCATTGTTGATTCGAAAATGCTTCAAGAATTTATTAAAGAAGTAGTCCCCCAAGCCATGCCGGAGGCGTGGTTGAGGAAGCAGATGTTTTTGATTGGAGATATGGATTACTGCGCATGAGTGAACGCTATCGTGATGGCGACGGAGTGGATAAGGATTTGACCAAAGCGCGTGAATATCTCACCAAAGCCGCAGACGCTGGCTCACCAACTGCCGCTGAAGAATTAAAAGGGCTTTCGCCAAACTAGGTTAAATCTCACTTGATGCCCGCCAGCCGTTCCTTCCAGATCTTGTAAAGGTCCACGGTGGCTTTCACATCGCGCAGGCAGTATTCGGCGATCTCCTTGAATTTGCCCGCTTCCATCAAATCCTTCACGTCCATGCCGGTCACGCCCGCGCTCTTGGGCGATTCGATGCCGAAGGCTTTGCAATAGAAATCCAGGTTGAACCGACGCGCCGCGCCGTCGCGCCCGCTCACACTGTAAAAGGTGAATTGCTCCATCAGGTCGCAATGCGGCTCCACGGCGTAACGGTAGCCGAGCCAGTTCTTCTTGGTGATGGGCACGTTGAGCAGCGCGGAACGCAGGTAGATGAACGGCACGTCGAATCCGCGCCCGTTGAAGGTGACGACGCTGTCGTAATGCTTCGCCACGTCCCAGAACGCGGTGAGCAGTTCGGTCTCGTCGGCCACGGGCACGAACTCGACGGGGCCGGCGTCGCCGGCGTCCTCGTAATCTTCGGCGATGAAGATGGACTGGCCGCGCCCGGTCTCGGCGTTGAGCATGGCGATGCACACGACCTGCGACGTGAACGGCCAGAGCGACATGAAGCGGGTGATCTCCTCGCGCTTGGCGTTCTTGGCGATGGCGTCGTCAATCTTCTCGGTTTCGCGGAAGAGGTATTCCTGCTGCGTCGCGTCGAAGTTGTCGAGCGGTTGCGCGGAGGTTTCGATGTCGAAGACAAGGGTGGCCATAGGTTTGTTGAGGTGTGTTGTAAAAGCTTTCGGCGTGGCGGGCAAACTTTTTCAGCCGCAGAGTGACGAATGAACCATCGCCGTTTCAATTAACATTGGCACCGTTTGTTCTGCGCTGGGAAAAGCGGCGGAGGGCCGCCGCAGTCCAAGACGCTGTCGCGCGGTTCGGTGACTGCGTGAACGCGCAGCGTCTTGGAGTGCTCCAGCCCTCTGGAGCTTTGGCTCGGTGAACGGCTCGATTGTCGGTCAGGCCTTCAGCACTAATCGGCCTCGGCAATCAAATCGTAATCGGTGTGGCCGATGACCTTGACCTTGGCAAACTGGCCGACGGGCAACGCGCCTTGCGCGGCGCGAATATAGACGCGGCCGTCAATGTCCGGCGCATCCGCCTCGCCGCGCGCGACGAAGTAATGGCCTTTCATCTGGCTCGTGTGCTTGTCCGTCTCGCGGATGAGTCCGTGTTCCCATGAGCTGACGTTGGCGCTTTGAAGCTGCTTCGCGTTCGCCTCGCCTTCAATGAGGACTTTGATTTCGCGACCCACGAAACTTTCCGCGACGGCCACGGCAACCTTGTGCTGCGCGTGCATGGCGAGTTCGCGGCGCTTCTGCTTCACCTTATCGGTAAGCTGGCCGGCCATCGCCCCGGCGCGCGTGCCGTCTTCCTTGGAGTAGGCAAACACACCGAGCCGCTCGAACTTGGTGTCGCGGATGAAATCGAGCAGCGTGTTGAAGCTGGCCTCCGTCTCACCAGGAAAACCGACAATGAACGTGGTGCGCAACGCGATGCCGGGGATGCCGGCGCGGATGCGTTTGATCAAATCCACGATGTATTGCTGCGAGGTTTCGCGGCGCATCCGTTCGAGCATGTTCTCGTGGATGTGCTGGAGTGGAATATCAATGTAGCGCGCCACTTTCTTGCACTCGGCAATCGTTTGAATCAATTCATCCGTCCAATGCGCCGGGTGCGTATAAAGCAAACGGATCCAGAAATCGCCCTTGAGCGAGTTCAGTTCGCGGATGAGCGTGCAAATGGTCGTGGCATCAGCGGCGAGCGACTTGGCGGCGGCGGAAAACTTCTCCGGCGAGGAAATGGCGCGGCTGTGGTTCGGACGCAGGTCGAGTCCGTAATAAGTCGAGTCCTGGGAAATCAAATTGATTTCCTTCACGCCGTCAGCAATGAGCGCCTTGGCTTCCTTGACGATGTCGGCCTGCGTGCGGCTCCGGTGCGTGCCGCGCATCCGGGGAATGATGCAGAAGCTGCACGGATGATTGCAGCCTTCGGCGATTTTGACGTAGGCAAAATGTTTCGGCGTGAGTCGGAAGCGCGGCGTCTCGAAGTCGGGGATGAAAACGGGGCGCGCGGTCACGTCAAATACGGGCGAGGATGGAGGATGGAGGATGGAAGATGGAACTTTTGTGCCGATGATGGTTTTAGTTTTTCCGAATTTATCGGAGCCGCGCAGGGCGTTTTCCTTTTCGTGTTCGTCGAGCGGACGGTTCTTCTCCAGTTCGTTCAGGCGCGAGACGAGTTTGCCTTTTTGCGATTTGCTGCTGACGCCGGGAACTTTCGTGGCGCGATTGGCAATGGCCTTGCCGATGATGTCGCTGACGTTGGCGACCTGGTCAATGCCCATGAACGCGTCCACTTCGGGCATGAGCTTGGGCAGTTCATCGCGGAACCGCTGCGGCAGACAGCCGGAAACGATGACGGCCTGGCCGCGCTGGCTGGCGTCGCGCAGTTCAACGGATTCGAGAATGGTGTCCACGCTCTCCTCCTGCGCGGAGTCAATGAAGGAGCAGGTATTGACGATGACGGCATCGGCGCTCGCGGCGTCGTTGGTGATCTCGACGCCGGATTTCAGGAGCGAGCCGAGCATGATCTCGGCGTCCACGAGATTCTTGGCGCAGCCGAGGGAAATCAAACCGACGCGCAGCGGCCGGCATCTGGAATTTTTCTTCGTCACAGTCGGCGGAGGTTAGCAGAGATTTGGGTTGTGGCAATCACGGGAAACGGCTCGCGCAGACGTCCACCCGGCAGACTATTTGGCGGGAGAATTGGTCGTGGCCGGAACGGCGGGAACATTTTCCACGGCGTTGGTCGCGGGGCTGGCCGGTTCCAGCAGGCTGGAAGGCAGGCCGAGTTTCGTGACCAGTTCGGCGCGGGCGGCGTAGGGCATGCCGTTTTTGGAATCCAGCAACTGCCGCAGCACGGTATTGTTCAAAGTCTCCCACGGCATCAGCGGGATGCGTTTGTCGCCGCCGAACTTGGAGGTTTTGCCGGTGTAATTTTCATAGACCTTGACCGTGAGGCGCTTGAGGTTTTCGTAGCGGTCGTCCTGCCCGGTGGCGAGGCTGAAATAGGCCTGGGTCAGCAAGCCCTGCACGGCGGAGGAGACGCGCTCCTGCGAGGTTTCGCCGATGTCGATCTGCACCACGGCCACGGCATATTCGTCGAGCGTCAGGTTTTTCGGCAATGAATTCGGCTGGTTTTCGATGATGGCCTTGTCCGGGTATTTGTCGCCGAGATATTTGAACCACCGCGCCGCGTCCGCCATGCGGTTGTTGACGTAGAGGAAATAGACCGCGTCGCGCAGGAAATTCCGGTGCGCCTTCTCGATGTGGTCGCGCATCTCCGCGTCGTCGCGCATCATCTCCTCGTAGGTGGCATTGGCGTTGGGGATGAGGTCGAGGTTCGGGCTGAGCGAATAGGCCTGGCTGAACGGATTGAAGGTGATCTTGCCGTGGTGAAAGGTCTGCTGCATGGACTGGTAAATGATGCGGCGCAGTTTGATGAGGTCATCGGCCTTGACCTTGTCGGGATTTTCCTTCGCAGCTTCGAGACCGCGCGCGCCCCAATAAATTGCGTGGGCCTCGGGCAGGCGCCAGTCCAGCGGGCCGTATTTGTCATCCACGCTTTTGGCGAAGGCCGCGTCCATCTTGAATTTATCGCGGAACAGCGCGGCGTTGGTGCGGGCGGCCTCGTCCGGCGGGTTCAGCAGCCGGTCGAAGTTGGTGCCGTCCGGGCCGAAGAAATTATTCATTTCCGCCGCCCACTGCGCCTTGTAATACATGTTGGCGTCGTCCAGGTTCGCGCCCATCTTGTGCTGGAACTGCCAGGCCAGCTCGCGGTAAAGGTCAACGCTGTTCGGATTATAGCGCAGGCCGTCGTCGCGCATCAGCTCGATGCCACGCTGCACCCAGCGCCAGCGGTCGGGAAAATCCTTGAACTTCACCGAAATGTTGTAGGCCATGTTCCAGCCTTGAAACACCCAGACGGACGCGAACGTCGGCTCCAGCTTCGTGATCCAGTCCGCGAGCTGCGCCGCCTCGAAAAATTTGTCGTCCTGCTGCAAATCACTGGCGCGCATCCAGAGGAAATTGGAGATCAGCCCGCGAAAGCCGCCGAGCGCGACCGTGGTGAACGCCAGCACCGGCGGCGCGTTTTCCAGCGCGGCCGTGCGCGTCAGGCCGAGCGCCTCGCGGTCGTGGTTCAACGAACTTTGCATCTGGCCGGCACCGAAGATCAGCGCACCGGCGAGCAGCAGCAGGAGAATTTTTTTTACGCGCGGGTTCATTGGGTGCCTTGCGCCGTCGCCAGCTCGCGCCGGTTGAAAAAGAAAATTCCCGCCGCGGAAAACCCGCCGCCGACCAGCAAGACCACCTGCGCGAACGCCAGCGACAGTTCGCCCCAGGTGATGCTGCGCCCGGTGCTCAACGAATCAATCGGTGAATAGCTTTTCACCAGGCTGATGACCGTCAGCAGGCCCTTGAACGCCGGGATTAAGACCACGTCCATCACCGAGTGGCCGGCCTGGCCGGTTTCCTCGTTGCCCGCCGCCACGGAACCGGAATCAATCGCGTCCGCCAGCGTGCCGCTGCTGAAAACCACCATCAGCATTGCCAGCGCAAAAAATGTCGCCACCGGAAACGACAGGAAGCTCGCCGCCATCAAGCCCAGCGCCGCGAGCAGCGCCATCCAGCAAAAAATGATGCCCAGCCCGCGCGCGAAGTTCGGCGCGAAACCGCCTTGGGGATACAGCACCTCCAGCCCGTCATCGAGCGGAAAGAGCAGGGCGGTGTTGTTTTCGTTTCGAAGCGTGATGGTCAGCACGCCGTTCGCGTCGAACAGGTCCGGCGGGATGGCAAACTCGTGAAACGTGTCTGGCGCGAGGCTCATCGGCTCTAGTCGCGCGAATTTTGTCTTCGGCGGATCGCCAATCTGCCAGAGCGCCGCAAAAGTTCCCGAAGCGCTCTTTTGCGCCGAATTAAATTTCACCCGCAACTGCAGCGGTTTTCCGGCGAGCGAATCTTTCGCGGCGCCGAGGTCAATTTTCCAGATGCGCTGGTAGCTCGGCGGCACGAGCTGGAAATCCGCCTTCACCTGCTCGCGGATTTGCTTGCGCACTTCCGGCACGTCCACCTTTTCCACCGCCGCCGACTTGAGCCGGTTTTGCAGGATGCGGTCGGTCTCCGATTCGATGTCGGCATCGCTGCTGGCCTCCTTCGCCGAGCCGCGCGCGACCAGAATTTCTTCGTGCAAAGTCTGCTGCACCTCCGCCGGCAATTTCGCCGCGCGATACTGCAACAGGCCAAAAACGCAGCCGCCGGAGATCGCCAGCAGCACTGCATTCAGCGTCACGATGCCGAGCCATTTGCCCAGCCAGATCTGCCAGCGTGCGATGGGCTTCGTCGCGACGACTTGGATCTGGCATTCCTCGATGTCCCGTGCCAGCGTGCCGCACGCGAGCCATAGCGTCGAAAGTCCCAACAGCACCGTGATGGCGCTCAACGTGTAGGTCAAAATGATTTGGGTGAAACCCTGCGCCGTGCCGTCGTCCTTGATGATCAGCGGCAAACCGACGACCGCGAGGAGCAGCAAAGCCGTGATGACGAGGAACAGCTTGAACCGCAGCGCGGCCTTCCACGTCAATCCGGCAATGGCGAGAATTCTTTGCATTTATTTAGCAGCCACAGATGGACACAAATGAAACACAGATAAAGAAATTACGGCGACAGCTTTTTCCCATCTGTGTTTCATCTGTGCAAATCTGTGGCTAAAATTACTTCTTCCCGCCGAGCAGCGACGACAATTTTTCGTCCGCCTTGGACAGATCCGCCGGCTTGGCAGTTTCAGTTTGCGGCAAAGTTTTTTCCGGTTGTGGTGCCGGCGCGGAAGCCGTCTGTTGCACCAGCGCGGACAACTTGCTGTCGTCCACTTTCGGTGCGGCGGTTTCGGCTGCTGGCTTCGTCGCAACTGCCGGCGCGGCTTGTGGCAGCGAGAGTTTTTCCAGCACCTTTTCTCCCGAAGATTTAGCTTCGCCGCCAACGCGGAGATATTCGGCGACGCGCGCGCCGGACTGGGCGCCGCTCGTTTCCTTCGCCGCCAGCTTGGCCTTCGCCACCACGTCGAGAAAATAGCTTTCGAGATTCTGCGTCGGATTGTCCACGCGCACTTCGCCGGTGGAAATATCATGGCGGATGATCGCCAGAACCTTTTCCAACGTCTCGCGCGGCAATACCGGCGTTGTGATGCGCAAATGATCCGGCTTGGCGAGCAGTTCCTTCAACGTGCCGTTCGCCTGGATTTTTCCGCCGTAATAAATCACCACGCGGTCGCAAACGTCCTCCACGTCGGACAGCAAATGGCTGCTCAAAATCACGGTCTTGCCGCGCTTGGCGAGCGCCACGATCAAATCTTTCACCTCGCGACAGCCGATGGGATCGAGGCCGGCGGTCGGCTCGTCGAGAATGACCAGATCGGGATCGTTGATGAGCGCCTGCGCCAAACCGATGCGGCGCTGCATGCCCTTTGAAAATTCACCCACGGCGCGCGTTTGCGTCTTGCCGAGGCCGACCATTTCCAGCAACTGCTCCGCGCGATTGTCGCGATCTTTTTTATCGAGATGAAACAGGTTGCCGAAAAAATCCAGCGTCTCGCGCGAATTGAGGTAGCGGTAGAGATAGGATTCCTCCGGCAGATAACCGATGCGTGACTTCGTCTGCACGTGCCGCGGCGAATGGCCGAACACCTCGATGTGACCTTTCGTCGGATTCAGCAAACCGAGCAGCAGCTTGATGGTGGTGGATTTGCCGGAACCGTTCGGTCCAAGCAGACCGAAGATTTCACCTTTGCGGACTTCGAAATCCACGCCGTCCACCGCGCGCGCCTTCGGGCGGTTCCAGAAATCCTTGAAAACTTTCGTCAGGCCGCGAACGGAAACAACAACTTCACCGTTGGACTGCGGAGTGGATTCAGCGGCAGGCATAAATCAAAGAGTTCAGATTCACGCCAGCTTCGGCGTCAGTTGGCCGGCGGGCTTTTGCGGAAACGTCTCCATTTCGGGGTGGAAATGTTCCAGTTCCTCGCCTTTGCGCACGAGCCGCGCGCTGTTGAAGATCACGATGAGCGAGCCGACGTTGTGCAGCAGCGCCGCGACAATCGGGCCGATGACGCCGAACGATGTAATCGTCAGGCCGACGATGATGAACAGCACGCCGAACATGAAATTCTGGTTGATGACGGCGCGCGTGCTGCGCGAGAGCTTCACTAGGAACGGCAGCCGGCGGAGGTCGTTATTCATCAGCGCAATCGTGGCGCTGTGGATGGCCACTTCGCTGCCTGCCGCGCCCATCGCGATGCTGATGTCGCCGGCCGCGAGCGCGGGCGCGTCGTTCACGCCGTCGCCGACGACCGCGACTTTGTAGCCCTTCGCCTTCACGGCGCGGACGAAATCCACCTTGTCCTGCGGCAGGCAATCGCCCTTCGCTTCTTCGCAGGCAATCTCCGCCGCGACACGCGTGGCAACGGGCTGGCGGTCGCCGGAAACCATCGAGATGCGGCGCACGCCGGCTTTCTTGAGCTCGGCCAACGCTTCTTTCGCCTCGCTGCGGGTCTTGTCCTGCATGCCGACCCAGCCGACGCACTTGCCGTTTTGCGCGACGAAAATCAGGCTCCAGCCTTCGGCGTCGTCCACATCCACGGATTTTTCAAAGCCGGCGGCAATGCCGTTGTCCTTCAGCCACTGTGCGCGGCCAACGAGAATTTTCGCGCCGTTGATTTCGGCTTTCACGCCGCGACCGGGCGTTTCGGCAAAATCTTTCGGCTCGGTCAGCGGCACACCGGCTTCGCCTGCGAGATTGGCGAGCGCCTTGGCGGTCGGATGGTTGCTGTATTTTTCAGCGGACGCGGCGAGCAGCAGCAATTCGGCAGGCTTGGTTTCGCCGAGCGGCGCGAGGCGGCTGACGGCAAGCTGGCCGGTGGTGAGCGTGCCGGTTTTGTCGAACACAAACGCGTTGATCTTCGCGGCAGTTTCGATGTCGGCGACGTTCTTGATCAAAATTCCGAGACGCGCGGCAGCGGAGAGCGCGGCGACCATCGCAGTCGGCGTCGCGAGGATGAACGCGCACGGGCAGGACACCACAAACACTGCAATGACGCGGCTCAAGTCATGCGTGAACGCCCAGACCAGCGCGCCGATGACCAGCACCAGCGGCGTGTAAAATCCCATGTATTGATCCACAATTTTCTGGATGGGCAGCTTGGTTTTTTCGGCGGCGATGATGAGTTCGCGGACGCGGCCGAGCGTGGTGTCGGTGCCGGCGCGGCTGACTTTGATTTCCAGAACGCCGGTCAAATTCTGCGTGCCGGCGAAAACTTCGTCGCCGGTTTTCTTATCCGCCGGCAGCGATTCGCCGGTGATGGTGGCCTGGTTGAACGAGCCTTGGCCGCTCAAAATAATTCCGTCCGCCGCCACGTTGTCGCCGGGGCGGATGCGGATGACATCGCCAACCGCGAGTTGGCTGGCGGGAACTTCTTCTTCATTGCCGTCCTTCAAAATCCGCCGCGCTTTTGTCGGCGTGAGTTTGATGAGCGATTCGATGGAATTGCGCGCGCCCTCGGCGGTGCGGGATTCGATGAGTTCGCCGGTGAGCATGAAAAACGCGACGATGCCGGCGGTTTTGTAATCGCCGGACGCGAACGCCGCGAGCACGGCGATGGCGACGAGTTCGTTGATGCTCAGGTGGCCGACGCGCAAATCTTTGACGGCGGTGACGACGATGGGATAGATCAGGATGAGCGCGCCGATCATGGCGCTGGCGCTGGCGAGCGTGCTGCCGGCCTCGAACAGCCAGTCCACGATGAAGGCGTTGAGGACGCAGACGACGCCGAGGACGGCCTGCCAGAGGTGCACGACGGAATGTTCGTGGTCGTGGCCGCAGCCGCATTTGTCATCGTGCTCGTGCTGGCTTAAAAGTGAAGTGACCTGCATACAAATTTTCGATTTACGATTTTACGGATTCGCCGCCGTTTTCGGCTGCGGCGGTTCGCGGTTCAACTGTAGGCGCAGTTCGCGCGGTTTGCCATCGGCGCGTTGCGGCAGAAAGATTTTGTCCTGCACATTCGTCAGCACCTCGGTCATGACCTTGGTCAGCTCCAGTTGCGCATAAAGCTGCGGGTTGCCCTCGTATTTCGGCAGCAGCGCCTTGAACGCCTCGGCGTCGGACTCGATGCCGGTGACGAAGCGCGTGCGCGCGGATTCGGCGGCGTTGGTGATGGACGACGCGGTGGCGCTGGCCTGGCTCAAGATGCGGTTCTGCTCGCCGAGCGCATCCTGCATGAGCTTGTCGCGGTTCTGCCGCGCGGTGGTGACCATCGCAAACACTTCCTTCAACTGCCGCGGCGCGACGCTCTGCACATCGCACTGGTCAATCACCACGCCGAGTTTTTCCCGGAA
>PLYV01000315.1 GCA_003151855.1 Limisphaerales bacterium
GCAAGGCGGAACTGCTGAAACTGCTTGGCACGCTCAAGACCGAAGTCGCCGAGCTTTCCAAAACCCACGGTGAACAGGCCGACAGCATTGCCGGCTTTGCCAAGGTTTCGGCGCACGAGGCCACCCGCGTGGATCAGAATGCGGAACTGCGGGAGATTTCCATCCAAGGACTGCGTTCTTCCGCCGGCGGCTTCGAGCAGACGCATCCGCGCCTCGTCCAGATCGTCAACACCATCAGCAAGACGCTGTCGGATCTGGGAATCTGAAGGGCAAAAGCGAAAAGCGGGAAAGCGGAAACAAGCCAGTTGCCTGTTTTCTGAAGTTTCCCGCTTTTCGCTTTCCCGATTTCCGCTTTATTTCCTGTCTTATTTTGGCTCCAATTTCGCGATCGCCGCCATGATTTCGTCGGCGACCTGCTGGTAAATTATTTTCAGCCGCGCCTTGTCGCACGTTTTTGCCTCGGCGCGTAATGCCTCAAAGTTCATCGGCTTTCCGTATTTCACGGCGACGCGATGGGGACGCGGAAATTTGTGATGCCGCCCGTAAGCCTCGAACGTGCCGAACACGCGCACCGGCACGACGGGCGCGGTGGATTTGATGACCGTCAGGCCGATGCCCGAACGCGCCGGCTGCAACTTGCCGTCTTTCGTCCGCGTGCCTTCAGGAAATAAAATGATGCCATTGCCCTGAAGCAATCGGTCCAAAATAGTTTTCAATCCCTTCGCACCGCCGCCGTCGCGATCCACCGGCACGGAATTCCACGAACGCAGCAGCGCGCCGATGCCGGGAAAACGGAACAGGCTTTCGCGGGCGAGATAATTGATGTCGCGCTTGATGCCCGAACCGACCAGCGGCGGATCGAGAAAACTGCCGTGGTTCGAGGCCAAAATGACGCCACCTTTCAGCGGCACGTTTTCCGCCCCGAACACGCGCCACCGGAAATAGGTGGCATACATGGCGCGGAAACAATGCCAGCCGATGCGATAGGAAAGGTTCATTTTGCCGGCATCAGCTTGCGGATTTCTTCCAGCAGCAGCGCGCTGGTCTGCGCCGAGGTCATGGCGGAATTATTGATCACCTTGGCGCCGAGCGCGATCATCAGCGGCGCGACGGCGCGCTGGCTGTCCCGCTGGTCGCGCGCGGCGAGGTTTTCATTCACGCCGTCGGCGGTGCGCCGCGCCGTGCGCTCGGCCAGCGTGGCGTCGAGGTAAAACTTGTAGTCCGTCTCTGGGAAAACATTCGTGCCGATGTCGCGACCCTCCATCACGAGGTTGCCGAACTGGATGCAGTCGCGCTGCGTCTTCTTCATCCACGCGCGCACCTTGGGCACGGCGGCGACGTGCGCCACGGCGGCGGCGGTCTGCGGTAGGCGGATTTCTTTTTCGGGAAAATATCCTTCCACCAGCAGGCGCACGCTGCGCAGGCCGTCCTTCTCCACGCAATCCAGCTTGGTTTTCCAGGTGCGGCAGGCGCTGGCGACGGCGCGTTCGTCGTTCACGTCCACGCGTTTTTGCAGGCAATACCACGCCAGCGTGCGATACATCGCGCCGGTGTCCACGTAAACGTAGCCGAGCGCGCGGGCCACGAGCTTGGCGTTGGTGCTCTTGCCGCTCGCGCTCGTGCCGTCCAGGGCAATGACAATGGGATGTTTCGTTTTCAAAATTATTTATTGTAGCGGCGGTCTGTGACCGCCGGGCGACGCTCACAGAGCGCCGCTACAGTTTAATCCGCAAACAAATCTTCGCCGCTCAATCTCCGCGTGCGCCGGCCGTCCTTGATCTCCCAAATCTCCGCGCCCAAGCCGTGCGGCGGTAGCGCGGCGAGTTTCTGAAAAAAATTCGGGAACGTCTTTTTCACGCAGGCGGGATTGATAATTTTTATGCCGGGAACTTTCAATCCCAGAATCGCAAAACACATCGCCATGCGATGGTCGTTGTAGGTCTCAATTTCCGCGCCGTGTAGTTCTCCCGGTTTCGCCGGATAAACCGTCAGCGTGTCGCCTTCCTCGACCACTTTCGCGCCGCACTTGGTCAACTCCGTCCGCAACGCGACCACGCGCTCGCATTCCTGCACGCGCAGGCGAGCCAAGTGCATGAAGGTTACCACAATTGTGGTAAAAATCGGCGAAACTGTAATTGCAGTCATTATGCTGTCACCCAAAACAGGATTTGTATCTCCAAAAGTTCCAATGCGCGAAACGATAACAGTTCTGTTTTCGGGTGTTATGTCAGATCTTGTTGGTAACTGTAATACCGATAAAATCTTCAGCGTTTTTGGAAAGTTGGCGTCTATCTGTTGGCCAGAACTCGGCCAGGCACGAACTTGAACATTCCATTTATTTAATTCAGTTGGATTGTTCAAATCTGAATCCATAGTCAAAAGACTCGAAATGAACTTCCAATCATTCAATCCCCAAAAATAACTCCCGCTGCTCGCATCCGGCTCGATTTGAAAAGTTCCGCCGCCTTTCGGGAAAGCCTCAATCAGCTTCGTCGTCATCGCCACATACGGCGATTCATCTGCATTCTCGCCGACGATTTCAATTTCCCAGCCGCCAACCTTGGACGACAGCAACAGTGCCGACGCAAACTGCGAGCTTTCCTCAATGCTGACGCGACATTTGGTTTCCGCTTTCCGTTTTCCGCTTTCCGCTTTTCCACAAATTTTCACCGGCAGCTTGTCGTTACCCCTTTCCGATTCGACGCGATAGCCAAGTTCACGCAGCGCCGAAAACAGTGCCGCCTGCGGACGTTCGTGCATCCGTGGCACGCCGTGCAACCGATACACGCCGCTGCCGAGACATAGAAACGGTGCGAGAAACCGCGCCGCCGTGCCGGCGTTGCCCACAAACAAATCTAGCGGCTGGGCTTCCGTGCCGCCGCGTGGCACCGCGCCGCCGTTGCCATAGACCGTGATGGTGCGGTTGCACGACTCCGCCGGGTCCGTCTCCACGTTCACCATGAAGCCGAGTTCCTGCAAGCACTCGACCATGATCTGCGTGTCCTCGCTCCAGAGCGCACCTTTCAGAATCGTCTCGCCGTCCGCCAGCGCCGCGAGAATCAGCGCGCGGTTCGTGATGCTCTTGGAGCCGGGCACGGTGATTTCCGCGTGCACCGGCGCGGCCAGCGGAACGATTTCGATGAGATCGGGCAAGGCCATTTTTATTTAGCCACAGATGAAACACAGATTGAACACAGATAAAGAAAAACGGCTTTGTTCTGTAAAATATCTGTGTTTCATCTGTGTCAATCTGTGGCTGAATTTCATTCTGAGGAAGTCGAAGCTAGGCAGGCGCACCAGTTGTCACGGCGCGCCTTGGCCGTCGCAAAAAAGTTTTTCACCGCCTTGCTGTCACCTTTTTTAAGCGCGGACTGAAATCTTTTCAGTTCGCCGACAAAAACATCCACGGACTGCGACACGTTTTTGCGGTTGGCCAGCGCGATGTCACGCCACATTTCCGGCGAGCCGGATGCGATGCGCGTGGTGTCGCGAAAACCGGTCGCGCACAAACCGACTTGCGACTTGGGATGCTTCGGATCCAAAACCAAGCCGGCGAGCGCGGCGGCGGCGACGTGTGGCAAATGGCTCGTGCGGCTGACGATTAAATCATGCTGCGCAGCGTCCAGCCGCAGCGTCCGCGCACCGAGCGACTTCCAAAATTGTTCCACCTTGCGGACGGCTGCCGGGTTTGATCGCTTGGTCGGCGTGATGACGCAAACGGCGCTGGCATACAAATCCGCCTTGGCCGCGAGCGCGCCCATTTTTTCGCCGCCAGCCATCGGGTGGCTGCCGACAAAATGCGCGCCAGCTTTTTTTGCGAGCGTTTCCAGTTCGCGCACGACATCGGCTTTCACGCTGCCAACGTCGGTGACAATCGCGCCGCGTTTGAGCGCGGGAAGAAATTGTTTTGTCAGCGTGGCCATCTGGGCGAGCGGCGTGCAGAGGATGACGAGATCGGCATTGGAAACAGCGGCGAGCAAATCGGTGGTGGCGTAATCCAGCGCGCCAATCTTTTCACACTCGGTGATCGTCTTTTCGCGGCGGGCGTAGCCGGCAATTTCCTTCGCCAGACTGCGCTTCCGCGCGGCCAGCCCGATGGAGCCGCCGAGCAGACCGACGCCGATAATGGTGATTTTCCGAAATTGCACGGCGCGAAGCATAGCTGGAACCGGAGTTTTGATAAACCACGAAATACGCGAATCACACGAACGAAGATTTATTTTCGAGTGTTTCCGCGTATTTCGCGGTTCCTAAATCTTCACCGGCGCACCGGTGCGCCCGGCGGCGAGGCACGCGTCCAAGGCTTTTTGCGTTTGCCGCGCCCACATTGTCCAGTCGTCGTTGATCTGGCCGGAGAAAATCTGGTTCGCGAAATTGCGCCACATCCGCGTGTCCTGCGCGGTGGCGTGGCCAAAGCCGGCGGGGTCAGCACCGGGCGGACATTTCACGTCGGACGCCACACGCACCTCGGTGCCGTTCAATTCAAACGCCGGCTCGTAACCGTTGCGCGGGTGGACGAAATCCGGCATCCGCAGCCAGCCGTTGCGTCCGCCGACAGCCACGATTTGCTGCCGGGCGGTGAGGAACGAACAGTAAAATTCCGCCGAGACGCCGCCGTCGAAAAACAGTTCGGCGGAAAATTCCGTCGGCGCGCCGCTGGCGGATTGCGCGAGGATTTTGGCTGTGACCGTGTGGGGTAGCTGCCAGTTCAACGTCCAAAGGAAAAAACGGATGGAATACCAGCCGAGATCGCCGAGGCAGCCGGCGGGTTCCAGCGCGCTGTCCGCGCGGATGTTGCTGCGGAAAAAATCCTCGCCCAGGTAAAAGCTGAACAGCGAGGACAGCCGCTGCAACTGGCCGAGGCTTTTGCCATCGTTCAAAGCTTCGCGGATTTTTTTCAGGCGCGGATTGTGCATGAACATCACGCCGTCGAGAAATTGCACGGAATGTTTTTGGCACGCAGCGAGCATTTCTTCCAACTCGGCGGCGCTGGCGGCGCAGGGTTTTTCGCAGAGGATGTGTTTACTGTTTAGCGCGGCCCGGACGACCAAATCTTTTCGCAAGCCGGTTGGCAGCGGAACGTAAACGGCATCCACATCCGGCGATACGAGCAATTCATCGTAGCTGCCGAACGCACGTGGCGTTTCCGCGAAGGCGAACTCGCGTTGGCAATCGCCAATGAATTTGCGGCTTTTCTCCACATCGCGGCTGGCGACGGCGGAGACGACGGCGTTGCCGGAGTGGAAGATTGCCTTCCAGTTTTTCCGGCCGATGCCGGCGGTGCTCAAAAAGCCGATGCGCAGTTTTTTCATGTTCAAATCATCCTCATTCTCATGCTCATCGTCATCCTCAATTTTGATTCACGAGGACGAGGATGAGGATGATTCTTTTACCCGTTCCAAAATCACGTCGGCCAGCAGCGGTTCGGTGCCGACGGAGGGCGCATACCAGATGCGCTTGCCGGCGCGCTCGGTCGGGTTGCGCCAGGTCGGCTGGTTGGCGGCGACGCGCTCCTTCACGACGCGCTCCGGTTCGCCGAGCTGCACCGGGATGTCCTCGACGACGTGCAATCCGTCGCTGATGAAAAATGGCACGACGATGAGGTTTTTTGTTTTTGTCGTTTGCCAGCAGCCTTTGATGAACGGCGCTTCGTCCAGAAAAACCGCGCCGACGTCCGCGAAAATTTTCAGCGCGCGGATCAATTCGACCTGCCGCTCGACGGTCTTGCGGGAATTGGCGTTGCGCTCCGTGCCGTGTCCGGCGATGAGCAGCGTGGTGTCCGCCGGCTTGGGCGCGCGCGGGAAGGGGAATTGTTCCGCCATTTCCTTGGCGCGGGCGAGGATGACCGTTGTCATCAAGTCGTGCGAGCCGACGGGACGGCAGTAGTGGAGTTCTGAGTTTTGAGTTTTTAGTTTTAAGTTGGCGGGGAAAGAAAACCCCAGTTCTTGCGGGATGATTTCCGTGCTGAAATAGCCTTCGCTGATGAAAAACGGCACGATGAAGACGCGCGGTGCGGAAATTTCCGCCAGAACTTTTTTCACCTGCGGCTCCTGTTTCCAGAATGCCGCGCGCACCTCGTGGAAGATTTTTCGGCGGCGCAGTTCCGCCGCGTGCTGGCGCACCGGCGCGGCGGACTGGTCGTTCAACGTCGTGCCGTGGCCCAGCACGACCAGCGCGGCGTCGGAGAAATGCTCGCTTTGCACGCGGGAGATTTTGCCGGAACCACCGCCGCCCGCAAGCCGGCTAATGCGATTTTTTATGAAACCTTTTGACGTAAAACCGGTCTTTAACGCAGACTGTTTTTGAACATTTATGAAACTAACCATTCTCATTGCTGTGGCTGCAACCCTTGCGGCCGTCAACCTCGCGTCGGCGCAGGAATCCAAGCTGCCGCCCGCGTCCACCAAGGAAAACATCACCTACGCCACGGACATCAAGCCGCTCTTCGACGCCAACTGCGTGAAGTGCCACAGCGGCGACAAGCCCAAGGCGCATCTCAAGCTGGACACGCTGGAAGGTGTTCTCAAAGGCAATAAATGGGGGCCCGTCGTGAAGGCCGGTGCCGCCGCCGACAGCATCGTGGTGAAAGCCATCGCCCACCAGACCAAGGATCACGACGGCTGGATGCCGCCGATGCCGAACCGCGCCGGTGCCAAGACGCTGACACCGGAGCAAATCGGCTTGGTCATTGGCTGGATCAACCAAGGCGCTAAATAATTTCGGAAAACAAACTTCGCGCGGCGCAGTCGCAAAACGATTGCGCCGCTTTTATTTTTCCAGTGGAGCGAGCGGCGAACGCTTCTGTTGCTTGAGCCGCTGCTGCTCGTGAAGGAATTCCATTTTTTGCTCGTCGGCGGTTTCCGGCGAACTGATGGTTTGCGTGAGCGTGGCAATCTGTTGGTCGAGGAACTGGTCGCGCAATTTTTTGGTCACGTCGGCGAGCTGGATTTCCGGATTGGGCATCTGGCGTTCATCCGCCACGGCCTCGGTGATGAGGCTGCGCATCAGCGGCGACTCGATACCACCCAGAAATTCCGCGAGGTCGTGCCACGCACCATGTTCAAAGGCGGCGAGACGCGCATCCACAATCTGCCGCACCAGCGGATGCGCCAGCCAGTTCACGTCCAGGTGAGCCGCCGTCCATTCAACGAGGTTGTCGTGCAGCAGCAGGATTTTTAGCAGGTGCAATTCGTGGTTCGACGGACGGCTGGGTGTTTCCTCTTCGGCTTCGCCTGCCAGAACTGATTCATCCGGTTCATCTTCGTTTCGCACGACGGCGGTCTGGGGTTTGGCCTTGGAAAATTCCTTCCGCACGGCATCCGCCGCCACGCCGAGACGCAACGCGGTTTTTTGCGCGTGCGTGTCCAGCAGAACGGAGTTGCCGGTCTTGTGCAATGCCTCGGCCATGCCGCGCAAAATCGCCAGCCGACCCTTGTCGCTCGTGGCGTCGTTCGTGGCCAGCAGCCGTTTCAAAAGGTAATCAAAAAAACCTTCCGCGTTTTCAACGAGCGCGCGAAAAGCCTCGCCGCCATTGGCTTTGATGAAGCTGTCCGGGTCGTGCGGCGCGGGCACGACGGCCACGCGCACGGCGAGTTCCGCTGCGAGCAAATGATCCAGCGAACGCACGATGGCATTTTGCCCGGCGTTGTCGGAATCGAAACACAGCACAACTTCGTTGGCGTAGCGCTTGATGATGCGCGCATGCTGGTCGGTGAACGCCGTGCCTTGCGGCGCGACAATGTTCTGCACGCCGTTGGTGAAACACGCGATCAAATCCAACTGGCCTTCGCAGATGATGGCGTAGCCGGCGTCCAAAATCGCGCGCTTGGATTTGTCGAGGCCGAAGAAGATTTTGCTCTTGGTGAAAATCGGCGTCTCCGGCGAGTTGACGTATTTCGCGGTTTTCTCATCGCCGGACAGAACGCGGCCGCTGAAGCCGACGACGCGGCCTTGCTCGTCGCAGATGGGAAACATCAGCCGTCCGCGGAAGCGGTCATAGTGACGGCCCGTTTCCTCTTTTTTGATGATGAGGCCGGCCTGCTCGGCGATTTCGAGCGGAAAGTTTTTGCTCTTCGCCCAGTTCACCGTGTCGTCCCACAATTCTGGCGCGGCACCGATGCGAAAAAGTTTTATCGCGTCCGCCGAGACGCCGCGTTTGGCAAGGTAATCGCGCGCCAACTGGCCGGCGGCTTCGTTGGCGAGGCAGTTTTGCCAGCGCGTCGTGAGCTGGTCGTGGATGTCGAGCAACTGGTCCTTGAGATGCCGCGATTCCTGCGCGCCGGGCGTGTTTTCAAATTCGAGCGGAATTTTCGCGCGCTCGGCCAGCCGGCGCACGGCGTCCATGAAGCCGATGTTCTCGTAATCCTTGACGAAGGTGAACACGTCACCGCCCTTGTGGCAGCCAAAGCAATGGAAGATTTGCTTGTGCGGATTGACGTTGAAACTCGGTGACTTCTCTTTGTGAAACGGGCAGAGCGCGGTGAAGTTCGCACCGGCTTTTTTCAGCGGCAGATAGGAGCCAATGACATCCACGATGTCACTGGCGGCGCGGATCTGCTCGCGGGTCGCGGGGGAGAGAAAACCGGCCATGAATCAGCGCGGGTGCTGCGTGATGATTTCCATCTGGCCCTGACTGCGGGGCTTGACCTCCTGGCCGGGCGGAATGGTGTTGATGAGCAGCACCGTCAGGTTGTCCTTGAGGAACGGCCCGGTCAGCGAATCCTTGAAGACGGAGGTCTGCACCTCGTTGAATGTCGGAAAGAAATCGCCGCTGTAGCCCTGCATCCCGCCGCCGAACCAGCGGTTGTTGAATTGTTTCGCCTGGATGACGTCCGCCAGCGTATAGACCGGCGCGTTCAAGATGGCCAGACCGAAAATCATCATGCAGAAATACCGCAGCACGCCCGACACGATGCCGAGGTAATATTCCCCGCCGCCGAACGCCGTGCTGCCCTCCAGCTTGGCCTTGGCCTGGCGCTTGAACGTGGAAAACACCACGAGCACCACCACCGTGATGAGCAGGTAGGCCGAGATATACGCCGCCGTCTGCTCCGTGAAAGATTTCCCGAACACCGCGCGGATGACGCCCAGCCGGATCAGCTCGTCGCCAAGCGGCTGGTAGCCGAAGGCACCGCCGATGACCGTCACCAGCCATTGCACGAGGGGAATAAACTCCTTGCTCATGCCGTTTTTGCGCCCGCGCCAGAAGCCGAGGATGATCACGCCGATCAGCGCCACGTCAAACCAGTTGAACAACAGCTTGCCGTGGGCGGGAATTTGAGTGGCGACCGCAATCATGGTTCCATCATTAAACCGTCCGCCGGCAAACGCCAGCGAAATCTTAACCAAATCACCTGAGGCCAATCAGCCAAAGCCTGTCCAACAAATCGAGGCATGGCCAGTAGAACTTAATTTTAGTTGTCAGGCATCTTTACGGTTAAATTTGTAAAACGGTCAACCAACTCAAAAAGCTGCCGCTTGTCGCTGAAACTTAATTCTTTTGATTCACTGATTTCGTTTAGTATCCTCTCTTTGTTTATCTTATCCGCGCCTAACTTTTCGTCGTTTAATCGATGATTCAAGAAGTTTACCACTTCTAAACGCTTTTCCGAATCAACTGATTGACCAGCAAGAATTTTTGTTATTGAGGATTCTATCCTTGAATAATCCTTTAGGCGCGGCCCGATCCCGCTTATCAAAGGGAAAGATAAAGCTGCGATTACAATAATATAGCCACAACGTATAAATAATGTGTTTTTTTTCATGGTGCTCCAAATAAAATATACCAAAATAAATCTTTGGTTTTACTGATTACGTCTTTTACGCCAGAACAAGGCGGGGGAAATTGGTTTGATAAAGCAAAAACAGGTTGCGTTGCGTCATTCTGCGGAAGAATGGCATTTCCGTTCGAATCATAAGAGGCTTCTGCATCCCAACCCCAATCCGCTCTTCCAAGGGTAACCCATATTGAATCCGAACCGCTTGGGCAAAAACGCACATAATCATTGAACTTTAGATGGATTGATGTGTAGTTATTGCCAACCAAACAGCCTGGGCAGTCTGTTAAATCAGTTGTCCTTTCAAAAAAACCATACCCACGATCAAGCAAGGTCTTTTGTGTTTTTGCATAGATAACTGAACCGTCGAAATACAAATTGCCATCAGTGGTAATGCCGCCGTCTGGAAATCCAAAATCTGCACTTCCGTTTACCATTTGTGTAATTCCAATGTCACCAAGGAATTTAGAAGTTATATCAGCTGAAAAATCCGCTGCACCATCATTATTTCCTGATGGGGTTCCAAGGCTTAGCCACAACAACGCCTCAGAAACATTAAAACCACCGTATAATACGCTTGGGCTCCAAGCTACACTGGGCGTATAAACATTGAATTTCCCTTGTCTAACTAAATACACCGATTGGCCATTGTTAAACTTGCAGTAAAAGCCAAGATTTGCCATGGCATCTTGGGTCTTCTTGTTGTAAAACCATGCCGGTGTCGGGTTGGACATGGCCGGTATCGGGGCAATGTTATACTCTTCGCATCCATTTGCATCGGTCCAATGGTTGTTGATATAGTCCGCCGTGTAATTCCAAGTCGGGCTGGTGTAGTTAAGGCCGAATGGACCTGGCGAGAACACGCCTTCAAAAACCAGCTTTTGGCCAACGCAATAGTAAGCCTGTGGGCGCACTCGGTCGTCCGCCAACGGATAGCCATTGGCCGTTATCCGCAGTTTGCATTTTTGCGCGGTTATGGTGAACGAGTAATAATCCGCGCCGCCAACAACAACCGGCGTGGCGTCGGGCGTGGTGTTGTCCGGTAAAAGCACATACAAGTTGCCGTCGTTGCCCAGAGCTTTGCCAAAGATGCTGATGTTTTGGGAAGCTATCGGAGTGCCGGTGAGCGAACTAGACCAACCGCCACCACCGCCACCACCGCCACCCCCTGTTACCCACGGCAGGGAATAAGCCGTGGCTGTGGCCGAAATGACCCACAAATTCATTCTGGTTGAACCAGCCGCGCCGCCAGATGACAGCTTCATTTTGGTTTCCGCCGTGCGTTGCATGTTTTTACCAAGGCTGAACTTGCAATGCTCCTGCGCCAAGATCGGCGGATTGCAAGTGTTTGTCACTGGTAGAATTTCAGGAAAATCTGGATAACTCCCAACACCAGTGCCATAAGGCAACGCTTGTGGAAAACTGGTTGCCGGCCAAGAATAGATCGAGAGCTTTGCAGCATCATCGTGGAATTGCCACGCCCCGTTTCCGCCTTTGCCATCCGTCCAATGGGTAAACCTGTAGTCTGAGTAAGTGTAACTCGGAAAAACATATCCGGGAGAATTCGTCCAAGCTGGGACGTAGTAATCCTCTTGGTCGTTTTCCTGATAGGACGAAATGAAAACTCCAGAAGCCGAAACCGCAGCCACTGCACTCTGGCTATTTGGCGATGAAGGATTGCTTTGCGCCAAGGAAATATGGGCAACCAACAAGGCCAGTGGAAGGAAGAGAAATTGAAATTTCATTGGCCACCTCCATTGCCCCAGGAGCCATAACCGCCGTTGTCTGAATTAGGAATGGCCGTTACCTGCACCAAGCTCCCGTTGGGTGGAATTGGCACGTCGTCCGCCTCCCAAGTATAGATGCCATTGTCATTTGGGGACGAACTCATGGTCGCCTTTATCCCGTTAACCCAAACCGTGAACGTGTTGAAATTGATTTCGCCCGTCACCATCGTCTGGTTTGGCGAAATCGGGTCAATGGTCAAGCCAGCATCACCTTGAATGACTGTAAAGTTGGTGGTGGTAATATTGTTGGCAACATCAGTCACGGTCAGCGTGTAAACATTCGTGCCGGAATTCAGAGGCAAGTCGGAAACGTAGAATTTGCCATCACGCCCGACCAAAGCGTTAAATACGTTTGTATTGCCGTTTGTATCTACCATTTGAACCGTCACGGAAGCCGTCGGGTCGCTGACCGAGCCGTTGCAAGTGAAATTGCTTCCGCAGACCTTCAATCCGTTTTGCGGCCAAATCAACGCCGCGACTGGCGGATTGGTTTTATTGGAATAATCCAGCGTTAAGCTGAAATTGGTTGTGGTCACGTTGCCCGCCAAGTCTGTGGCGTGAAGCGTGAAGACGTTTACGCCGGTGGCGAGCGAAACGTCAAAGGCTTGGAATGTGTTGGTGGTAAATCCCAATGAATTCGTGTCGTAATACTGGTCAAGCACCAGCACTTGCTGGTTGGTCACGGTTCCTGCCGCGTTGCTCAAGTCATAGCTGATACTGCTCAAAGCTTCGGGGCTGTAACCCGTCAACTGGATCATTGGCACATCCACTGTGCCATTCGTCGGGCCGGTGATGACCAAGGCGGGCGGGGTCAAATCCAGTTTTATTTGTTTCGATTCCCACACAGCCTCGTCCGCCGTGTCCGCGTGGCCGCGCAAGCCAACCCACACGTCATGCCAGCCTTCCGTCATTCCAAGGTTCACCGTGAGATTCGAGGAAACGTAGTTGTTCCAAACCGCGTGCTGGAAATTCGTGTCGTCCACCAGCGTGGCATAATAACCCGGCTGGCCATAGCTGATGTTCGCCATCACCGGCGCATTTATGCTGGCAAAATAATTGTTTGTCACTTCCACGGAAAAACTGATGACGTTCGGGTCAAGCCCCATCACAAAGTCATAGGCGAAGGTGTTGCCCAAGTCGTCAAGGTTCGTGGCGCTGGCGTTTAAGTTGCCAAACCAATACCAACTCCACCAATCCGGCAAACCGTCTTGATGACTGCAAACTTCCGTCCAGTCCTGCGCCCGCACAAACAAAACCTGCCGGCCATAATTCTGCAAGGTGAACGGCTGGCAGTTCGTGTCCACCGGCCAAAGCTCCGTTTCCACCTGCCACGGCAGCAGCAAATCCGTCTTGCTCCATATCGCATAGACGGCGTTGGTGGCGTTATGGAGATTCAAGCCGGTCAGGCCGGGTGCGGCGTTCGTGAGCTCCAGCCAAAGGCCGTTGGTGTCCTGCGCAATGGAAGTCTGGATGGTGAAGTCCTGCTGGTTGGTGGATTCTTCGCCACCCAGCACGGCCACCATCATCCGTTCCCAAGCCGATTCCTGCACTTGGGAAATCAAATCTACTACCGTGTTGGCCTGTGCCGTCACCGTGGCTTCGGCGGTCTGGCCATGGTTAACCGCCACTTGGCCTTGCGTGCCATCTACCAAATAAATGTTGTTGGCCAAATCCAAGGCATAAACCGGCGTGGTCGGGTCGGTCGGCGGATTGGGCATTGGAATTTTGAGGCCGTTGGAGCAAACCAGCCAGAACGTGCCATGCGCCGGGAGACTGGCATCATCCATCAAAGTCAGCCCTTGTTCTTCCGCCGCGAGGCTCACCACTGAATCCAGCGGCGCGGGCAGACGATTGGAGGTTTGCGCGTGAAGAATTACCGGCAACGCGAACAGTCCCAGCCCCACGATGATACTTCTGATTGATTTCATGTTTGAGTTTTCTCCGAGCTTTTTGCCCGGACTCGAACCGCCCATTTTTGCCTGAAAGAAAATGCGCGCCCAGCGCACTCTCTCCGAGGCCACTACCACGCAGCCAGTTCAAAAGCACACCGGGACGCGCGATTGAACGCGCGTCGAGGGGAACCTTGAACTTGGAAACTTGTGGTAGTATTTCGGAGAAGTTCGAGTCCTCGCAAACGCTAGACTCTATGCCGGAACACGGACTGGCTTCCGGCTATGTAAAGAACTGCTGTTGTCTTACCAAAGGGGCTGGTGAATACCAAGCCTTGAATTTATCGCGGGCGGTTTCACGCGCCCACGTTGATGCTGACGGGCTGGCTCCAGATGCCCACCTGATTGTCCTCAACGCGGTAGATGGCCTTGTAGGTCCAGACGGCCTTGCCGGCGGGGAAAGGCTGCGTGTCGGTGTAGCCGGGCGTGGTGTCAATGGTCAGGAGCACAAAGCCCTTGGCGTCGCCACGATCCACCCAGATTTCGCAACTGTCGAGATACGCCACGTTGCCCTGCCAGCCCCATTTCACCGTGACTTGGTTGCCGGAAATGCTGGCCGCAAGGATGGGCTGGACGCTGGTCAGGTCGGGGCCAACCTGTTCGGTGCCGACAATGCCAAGGTCGGTGGCGATGGAGTCGGTGCATTTGCCGCCTCCCTTGATGCTGGTAACGAGCGCGAACAGGCGGGTGAGGACGCCAAAGTTGACGGACACCACGCCGTTGGGCAGTTGAGGCGGGGCGAACACGGGCAGCAGCTGCGCCGCCGTGCTGACGCCGCTCTGGGTTTCACCGATGGCATCGGTGCAGGACTGTGCCCAGGCGCGGACGGCGGGCAGCCATGCTTGCAGGCAGTAGATCAGCCAATCGCAATCCGCCAGAATGGCGGTGACCTGCGCCGGCGTCAGGCCCAAGGCGCCGGCATGGCTGGCCAGTTTGTTGCGGAAGTTCGTCAGCCAGACGATTTGGTCCGCGATGCGGATGGGATAATAGACGTTATGTTTCATTTTCTTATGTTTCTTATTTTTGTTGGTTTCATTGTTGACCGGCGGGGAATCAGGCACATAACCGGGGTCACCCGGCTCAAGGAGATAGGAAGGCGAACCCCATCGTAGATTGGGATTATCCCAACGTAATCCAGAATCCCAATAGGCGGTTTTCATACGGGAAGAGGAGTTGAACGGGTCTTCGCGTTTTCCGCCGTTTTTTGTGTAAAGGGCTGTTTTTCAATCAAATGTGTTGAAACACTTGCCGCTGGAGGCGCATCACCAGCGACGAGTGATGCATCACCAGCCATTGGTGACGACGTTTTTTTGAAAAGTGATGCGCCACTTTTGATTCGGGATGCATCACCAATGAAAAGAGACGCCGCATTTGTGAAAAGGGGCGCGCCACCGATGAAAAGTGAAGCGTTACTTTTGGAAAGAGGCGCGTCACCAGCGGCAAAAAGTGCATCACCAGTCGCAAGTGTTGCATCACTAACGGCTGGTGATGTCGCACTTTTGGGAAAGCTTTTCGCACTCGGACGCAGTGCGCGCCGGGACGGAACAAGTGCGCTATCACCTCTGGCAAGTGCGGTGCGGGAAAAGGAAGCCGCCATGCGGAAAACGGATAAAACCGCATGACGGCCCGCGGGCGTGGGGCGGGAAAATAAATGGACGGAGCGCGAGGAACCTTGGCCGGCGGTGGAGACACCAATTGCGTTTTGTTGGGAAGCATACGCCATTCCCATCAACGATTCCGCCGCATCGTATTTATCCACCCAGACCGGCCTCATAGATAACGAGTGCCGTTAAACCAGAGCTAATGAATCCCGGCAAGGAAATTTCACCGAATAACAATCCTGTTCAACCAAATGACAAAAAACGTTAACCTCCAGGAGAATTCCAGCGCTTGTGGATTTGAAATTACCAGCGGCCTTTTACTCCGGGTTCGCCGCCAGCCAGAAACGGATGTCCGCCGCCTGCGCGTTGGTCGGATCCAGTTCCAGCACCTTCTGGTAATGCCGCCGCGCCTGCGCGGGGTCGTGCAGCGACTGCGCGCAGAGATTCGCCAGGGCCAGGTGCGCCCGCACCTCGGCGGGGTTCGCCGCGAGGATTTTCTTCAGCTCGTCTGCCGCGTCCGGCACATAGCCGGAAGCCTTGAGCGCCAGCGCAAAATTGTAGCGCGCATCCACGGAGTCCGGCGCGAGGGCCAGCGCCGTCTCGTAGTTCGCCAGCGCGGCGGAATAGTTCCGCAGCCGGTGCGCGATGACGCCGGCGTTGTATTGCGCCTCGAACCACGCGGGGTCCAGCTCCGCCGCCTGCCGGTAGGCCGTGAGCGCGGCGTCCCAGTTTTCGTTCTGCTCGGCCAGCCGCGCCTGCGTGAACGCGCCGGTCGCCGCACGCCGGTCGCCGGCCTGCGGGCGGCGGGGCGAAAGATAATTATAGCGCGGAAACTCCACCGGCGCGGGCGGGATGATGACGACGGGCTTGGCCGGCGTGACGGTGTTGCCGGGCAGCGGCGTGATGATCTCAGTGTGAACTTCCGGTTTCGTGGAACCAAAGACGCGATGCCAGAAGCCCGCCTTGGCCGGCGGCTCCGGCACGGCGGTTTCCACCACCGGCTCCGGCGCGGGCCGGGTGGCGATGGGCGTGGTGACTGGCGTGGTAACAATCCTCGGCTCCGGCGCAACCTGCACGACTTGCGCGGCGGGAACATTCGCGTTGCCCGTCGAACGCGGCGTCTGCGGGTTGTGCGTGCCGGCGCTGGCAAGGGTCGTTGGCGGATGCGTCGGCGTCGGTGGGCGCGGGCTGGCACCCGGGGAAATTTTCGTCACCGGCCTCGGCTCGGTCAAGGCGACGGCCACCGGCGGATTCGGTTTTGGCGCCACCGCCACCGGCGCGGGCGCCGGCGCGAGACTTTGCTCCAAGCTGTTCGCCAGCGCGCTCACGTCGTCGTAGTTCGCCGGCCTGGGCGCCAGCGCGAGGTAGGCGCGGTAATTTTCCAGCGCGGTCTTGTTGTCGTGCAGATATTGCTGGCTCACCGTGGCGAGGTTCAAAATGGCGGCGGCGTAATCCGGTCTGGCCTGCACGGCGGCGGAAAAGAATTGCGCGGCGTCGCGCGGCTTGCCGCGCTGGATGCGGGCGAGGCCGAGGCCGTTGTAGGCTTCCGCCTCGCTGGTCTTGAGCGCGATCACGGTGCTGAAGCAGCGTTCCGCCGGCACGATTTCGCCAAGCTTCAATTGCGCGGTGCCGAGCTTGAGCCAGCCGGCGGCGTCGTTCGGGCGGCGCAAGGTGAACGCGGTGAATTCCGTCCTGGCCTCGTCCGCGCGGTTTTGTTCGAGCAGCAAAGTGCCGAGGTTAAGCCGCGCCTCCAGCAGGTCGCGGTCGAGTTCCAGCGCGCGGCGGTAGGCGTTCACGGCCTCGTCCGGCTGGCCGGCGCGGTGCAGCGCCACGCCGTAGTAGTTCCACGCGGCGGCATTTGTCGCGAGCAGCGTGGTGGCGGTCTTGAACTGCGCGGCGGCGGCGGCGTAATCGCCCCGGTCGAGATAGTTCCGGCCCTTGAGCAGCGCACGCGGCCCGGCGGGCGTGCAGCCGGAAAGGATCAACACCAGCGCAAAAAACAAAACTGCGCTCCGAACTGAAATTATTTTTGCGGACATCCGCCGTGGTGGTAACATCCGCGCCTTAAAGTGTCAAGAAACGCTAAAACCTGTTTGGGCCATAATCATAATCGTAATCCTGATCTTAATCGGTTTGCGCCGGGGATTACGATTAAGATTAGGATTATGATTACGAAGTTGTGGCTGTCCGTGCCGATTATTTTGTTTGGATTATGTGCGGTTGCCGAAGTTTTACCGTCGCGGCCGACCAACGCCGTCGCTCGCGTCGTCGAGGTGGACGGCACCGGCCTGCAATCCGCCTTTCTCGCGGACGACGCCCGCGTGGCCGCCGCCTTCAACCGCGGGCTGCTCGCGCTGACCCGCGCCGCGAACATTTCCGATGCCTGGCGCAGTCTTGTGCAGACGAACGACACCGTGGGCATCAAGGTTTTTTCGCTGCCCGGCCAGTTGTCCGGCACGCGCCCCGCCGTGGTCGCGGCCATCGCGCGCGGGCTGCTCGCCGCCGGATTGCCGCCGGGAAAAATTATCATTTGGGACAGGCACGCGGACGATTTGCGCGCCGCCGGCTTTTTCAAACTGGCCAGACAGCTTGGCGTGCGCGTCGCCGGCGCGGTGGAATCGGGCTACGACACGAATACGTTTTACCTGCCGGAATCGCCGATTGTCGGCGCGTTGGTGTGGGGCGATTTGGAATTCGGCCTGAAAGGCGACGGCGTCGGCAAAAAATCCTTCGTCTCCAAACTCGTCAGCCGGCAGTTGACCAAAATCATTTCCGTCGCGCCGTTGCTGAATGAAAACGACGCTGGTTTGTGCGGCCAATTTTTCAGCCTCGCGCTCGGCAGCGTGGACAACACGCGCCGTTTCGAGGGCGACCCTGACCGGCTGGCCGTGGCGTTGCCGGAAATCTACGCCTTGTCCAGCGTGGGCGACCGCGTGGTGCTGCACGTCACCGACGCGTTGCTTGGCCAGTATCAGGGCGGGCCGGCGGGCTATCTGCAATACTCCGCCGTGCTGGATCAGATTTGGTTGAGCCACGATCCGGTCGCGCTCGACACGCTCGCGCTCAAGCAGCTTGCGCAGGAGCGGAAGACTTTCGACATCCCGCCGCCGAGGTTGAACAGCCAGCTTTACACCAATGCCGTGCTGCTCCAGCTCGGCCAGAACGACCCGGCGCGGATTCAGGTGGAAAAGGTGAAATAGATTTTACCGCGCGTTGCCGAGTTCCGCCGCTAGGTCTTCCACCGTCCAGTTTTTCCGCGTGAGCGAAAGCTTGTCCGCCGCCGCGCCGTGCTGCCAGACCGCGTAGCGCAAAAGCATTTCCACATCCGCCGCCAACGCCGGTTGCGCCAGCAGTCCCGTGATGAAACCCGCCAGCAGATCGCCGCTGCCGCCCTGCGCCAGGTGCGCGTTGCCGGACGGATTCACAAAAATCTTTCCCTCGTCGCGGCCGACCAGAGTCTGATGGCCTTTCAGCACCACCCACGCCCCGCCGAATTTTTTCGACAGCTCGCGCAGCGCGCCTACGCGGTCCGCCTGCACGTTCGCCGCCGTGGTCTTGAGCAGGCGCGCGGCCTCGCCGGGATGCGGCGTCAGCACGCGCGTGAAATTTTTCTGGAACGGCTCCGCGTCCAGCACGTCCAGCGCGCTCGCGTCCACCACCAGCGGGAAGGCCGCCACGCGCCAGAGGTGACGCGTGAATTTTTTCAACGGCTCAAAAACTTCCGGCGCGGCCAGCCCCGGCCCGACCAGCAGCGCGGAGGTTTTTTCCGGCAGCTTCAGGTCCGGCTTCCAGAGATGCACCATGGCGGACTGCAACTGCGCGGCGATGGGATGAAAAACATTCTCCTGTGTGAACACCGTGACCAGCCCCGGCTGCGCCCGCTGCGCGCCGCGCGCGGCCAGCATCGCCGCGCCGTGATAACCAAAGCTGCCGGCGACCACCGCCGCGTGGCCGAAATCGCCTTTGTTTCCGGCCACATTCCGCGCGGGCGGAAAATGTTCAAAATCCTCCGGCTGCGTCCAGTTCAACTCCGATGCGAGCGGGCAGGGGACGAGGCCCACGTCATCCGTCACTTCCAGTTTGCCGACGAACGGCCACGCGGCGGGCGCGAGCAAGCCGGTTTTCGGTGCGCCGACGGCAAGCGTGACGGCGGCTTCGATGCCCGCGCCAAAAGTTTCGCCGGAGTCCGCGTTCAAACCGGACGGCACGTCAATCGCCAGCACGGGAATATGGCTGGCGTTGATGGTTGAAATAATTTTCTGCCACGCCTCGGACAGCGGACGGTTCAGGCCGATGCCAAACAATCCGTCCACGATGAGCGCGGGTTTTTCCTTCAGCGCCGATTCCAACGGCAGCAGGTCGGTGTCCGGCAGAAACATTTCCAGCACCTCGCCCTCGCGGCCTTCGAGCTGCTTGGCGGCGGCGCGGGCGTCGTCGCCGTTATGGCCCTTGCCGATGAGAAATAAAACCGTGTCGCCGGCGCGGGTGAGCTTGCGGGCGCGGCGGGCCACGCGCTTGCCGACGCGGCGGATGACCTCCGCCTCGGTCTGGCCGGCGGCCCAGGTGGCGGCTTCCCATTCGCGCATCTGTGCGGTGCTGATGACTGGAATCGGCATGACGCGAGCGTGGCAAATTTCCCTCTGCCGCAAAAGGAGAATTGGTTCCCAATCTTAATCGTCATCGTAATCTTAATCCCGTTGCCGATTATGATTAGGATTAAGATTGCGATTAAGAAAACGGTTTTGTCACCGAATCGTCACACGGTTGTCACTGGAATGGAATTGTGTGACGAATTGCCGCGTGCCACACTGACCGCGTGAAACCGCGAATTTTGGTCGTGGATGACGAGCCGGAAATCATCGAGCTTGTCGAATTCAATTTGAAGCAGGCCGGTTACGCCGTCACCACGGCGGCCGACGGCGCGGAGGCGTTGAAAAAAGCCCGCACGCAGACGCCCGACCTAATCATCCTCGACGTGATGCTGCCGGAGATGGACGGCTTCGAGATCTGCAAGACGCTGCGCCTCGACGCGGCCACGGCCAAGGTGCCC
>PLYV01000032.1 GCA_003151855.1 Limisphaerales bacterium
TTCACGGCGGGCCGGGAATTCAGCGGGCCGATTTCTATTACCGGACAAGTGACGATCCCCGGCGGGCCGCCAAAATATGTCCTGGTGGTTTCAAGTCCGCTGGCCATCAACGTCCGCCCCCTGCCCGCCGGTGAACCCGCGGGCTTCACCGGTACGTTGGGCAAATTCTCCACCGACCAGCCGCAACTCGCCACCAACCGGCTCCGCGTCGGCGAACCAGTGCGGTTGAAAATTAATTTCCAGGGCGCCGGCGAACTGGCGCGCTTCGTGTCGCCGCAGCCGCCTCGCACACGCGGCTGGCAGGTCATCGCGGACCAGCCGCCGGCCACCGGCTTCACGCTGATTCCGCAGACGGACACGGTGACAAACACGCCGGCGATCCCATTTTGCGCGTTCGACCCGGCGACCGGAAAATATTACGACCTGACGATTCCGGCGCTGCCGGT
Source organism: Limisphaerales bacterium (assembly GCA_003151855.1). Classification (GTDB taxonomy): domain Bacteria; phylum Verrucomicrobiota; class Verrucomicrobiia; order Limisphaerales; family UBA11358; genus UBA11358. Next base: position 447 of record PLYV01000032.1, read on the forward strand.
GACGGTCATCGGCGACGGACTGCCAACCGTGCTGCCGGCGTTGACCGACGAAAATCAATCCGCCGCACCGCCAAAATTAAGCGGCCTCGCGGCGTCCGTAGGAAAAACCTCATCGAGCCTGAAGCCGCTGCAACTGCGCGGTTGGTTTGTCTGCGTGCAACTGGTGCCGGTGATCGGGTTTCTCGCGCTGTGGCAGTGGGATCGCCGGCGGCGGTTCTGGGAGGCGCACCCGGATTTGTTCCGACGACGCGCAGCGCGGCGTGCGCTGCGGCGGAAAAAACGGGAATGGCAAAACGCCATTGCCGGAGGCGACGCGGCGGGATTTGTCCGAAACGGGGTGGACGCGCTGCGGATTGCCGTCGCGCCGCATTTTCCGGCGGAACCGCGCGCGCTGGTCTGCGCCGACGTGCTGGCACAGCTCGGCGACGCGGGGTGCAACGATCACGCCGGCGAAACCGTGCGAAAAGTATTTGCGGCGGCGGACGCGCAGTTTGCCATCACGCCGCAGACGCAAACGGACTTGCTGGCGCTGGCAGCCGAGGTTGAAGCGGTTCTGCAAAAACTGGAGGAAAAATTGTGAATCATTTCCAATTTCCAATTTCCAATTTCCAGTTTTTCCTCCGCCACCGCTGTCGCCTGGCCTTGTGTTCACTTTTCTTCGTGGTGAATTTTTCCGGTGCAGCGGCGGATGTTTTTTTCGCGCGGGGCATCGCGGCTTATCAAGCCGGCCAATTTCCCGAGGCGGCGGCGGCGTTTCAAAAAGCGGCGCAGACACGGCCGGCGGCGGGCACCTTCATCAACCTGGGGCTGGCCGAATGGCAGCGCGGCCATGCGGGCGCGGCGATTCTGGCGTGGGAAAAGGCGCGGTGGATTGACCCGTTCGACCGGCGCGCGGCGGAAAACCTGAAGTTCGCGCGGGCGGTGGCGCAGGTGGACGAGCCGCAGTTGAAATGGTTTGAAACCGCCTCGACCTGGCTGCCGCCGGACGCATGGGTCTGGCTCGCAGGCGGCGGTTTGTGGCTGGCGGTGGGCGCGCTGGTGCTGCCGCGTTTTTTCCGCCGGCGCAAGACCGGCTGGCAGCAATGGCTGGCGGCGCTGGGTTTCGGTTTCTTTCTTTTCAGCCTGGCGGCCAACATCGGCGTGGTGAGCCGAACCAGCCTCGGCTTTGTCGTGGAACCGGACGCGCCGCTGCGGCTGACGCCGACGCGCGACGCGGAAGTGACCGCCACTCTGGCCACCGGTGAACCGGTGCGCCGGCTGAAAATGCGCGGAAATTATTTTTTCATCCGCACGGCGAACGCGTCCGGCTGGGTCGAGCAAAAGTCACTGGGCCAGGTTGGCGAGTGAGGCGCGGCCGGATTCGGCTTGCCTTGACCGGGCGGCAAGCGCCATGCTGGTTGCACCCATATCCATCATTGACCTCAAATGAAAGCGACTTCCACGGCCACCGAAACCGCGCCAGATTTTTTTTCGACGCAGGTTTCCCATGCGCAACGGTTCTACCTGAACCTGAAACCCTCGCCCAAGGCGAGGCTCGCTGTGGCCTGCGGCGGCGTGGAGCGCTGCGCCAGCGACTACGCCATCAGCCGCCCGACGTTCCCGTTTTATTCGGTGGAATACGTCGTGGAGGGCGGCGGGCGGCTGAAGCTGGGCGGGACGGAACACCGGCTCCAGCCAGGCAGCGTTTTTTCCTACGGACCGGGCGTTGCGCAGGAGATCGCCACGGACAGGAAACAGCCTTTGGTCAAGTATTTCATTGATTTTTTCGGAACTGAATCGAAAACAATCCTGACGTCGGCACACCTCCGGCCGGGCACGGCGGCGTCGGTTTTTCCGCCGGCGGAAATCGTGCCGCTGTTTGACGAAATCATCCGCAATGGCCGGCGCGGGACGCCCGGCGCGGCGGAAATCTGTGCGCGCCTGCTGGAGGCACTAGCCTTGAAGCTGACAGAGGCACGGGCACCACTGCCGGGCCGGGAAGCCCTGGCGTTCGCAACCTACCAACATTGCCGGGAGCACATCCAGCGGCACTTCCTACGGCTTCGCTCGGTGGCGCAGGTGGCGGAGGAATGTCATCTGGATGATACCTATCTTTGCCGGCTGTTCCAAAGGTATGACCACCAGCCGCCCTACCGCTGGCTGGTGCAGTTGAAGATGAACCACGCGGCGGAGCGGCTGCAACTGCCGGGGGCGATGGTCAAGCAGGTGGCCGAGGAGGCGGGTTTCGCCAACCAGTTCCACTTCTCGCGCGTGTTCAAGTCGGTCTTCGGCATTCCGCCACGGGCGATGATCAAGATGCGATGAGGGTTGCTGGCAATTTTTTGCCACCGGCTCTGCAAATGGATGCAGGCCCATTTCCGCCAAGCCATGATTTTTTATTTTGAAACCTATGTATTACCCATGAAATTTTAACATTCCCGCCTCCTGAAAATTCCGGCTCGCCAAATCCGCCGCTTTTTGCGAAGCTAATAGGCCAATTTAATTATGTTTACCGGCACCTACACCGCGATTGTCACCCCGTTCCAGAATGGCCAGTTGGATGAAGCCGCCCTCGCGCGGCTCGTCAAACAACAGGTCAAGGGCGGCGTGGACGGCATCGTGCCGGTCGGCACCACCGGCGAATCGCCCACGGTGGATTTGGATGAACACATCCGCATCATCGAACTTTGTGTGAAATTTGCGGCGGGAAAAATCAAAATCCTGGCGGGCACCGGCGCGAATTCCACCAGCGAAGCCATCATCCTCACCAAGGCCGCCGAGGGCGTGGGCGCGGACGGTTCGCTGCAAGTCGCGCCGTATTACAACAAGCCCACGCAGGAAGGTTTGTTTCAACATTTCAAGGCCATTGCGGACAACACGAAGCTGCCCATCGTGCTTTACAGCATTCCCGGACGCTGCGGCATCGAGATCGCCGTGCCCACGGTGAAGCGCCTCGCCGCCGACTGCAAAAACATCATCGGCATCAAGGAAGCCGGCGGCAACGCCGACCGCGTTTCGCAGCTCCGCGCCGCGCTCGGCGCGAAGTTTGAGATTTTGTCCGGCGACGATTCGCTGACGCTGCCGTTCATGGCCGTCGGCGCGCAAGGCGTCATCAGCGTAGCCTCCAACGTCGCGCCGCGCGAAGTGGCAACAATGGTGCGCGCGTTCGCCGCCGGCGACACGCGGAAGGCGTTGCAGATCCACCAGAAACTTTATCCACTGTTCAAGGATTTGTTCATCGAGACGAATCCAGTGCCCGTCAAGGCCGCGCTCGCCATGCTCGGCCTGGTTGACGAGGAATACCGCCTGCCGCTCGTGCAAATGAGCGCCGCCAACCGCGCCACGCTCAAGACGGCGATGAAGGCGTCGGGCATCCTGAAATAACCCAGCCATCAACCATGACTTGCATCATCATCGCCGGCAGCCGTGGCCGCATGGGCCAGGCACTTTTGGCTTGCGCCGCCCGCATTCCCGACGTCAAAGTCGTCGGTGCCGTGGATCAGGGCGACGACTTGAGCGCCATTATTGACAAGGCGGACGTGGTTATTGATTTCAGTTTTCACAACGCCACGCTCGGCATCGCGGAACTGTGCGCGAAGCACGGAAAAGCCGTAGTCATTGGCACCACCGGCCACAGCGCGGAGGAGAAGGCCAAAATCATTGCGCTTCAGGCGCAAATCCCGATGGTCATGGCCACAAACTTTTCCACTGGCGTCAACACGCTCTTCTGGCTCACGCGCAAGGCCGCCGGGATTCTTGGCCCGGCGTTCGACCTCGAAGTCGTGGAGATGCACCATCGCTTGAAGAAAGATGCGCCCAGCGGCACGGCCACGACCCTGCTGGAAATCCTCGCCGACGTGCGCAAGCTGCAACTCGCGGAAGCCCTGCGCCACGGGCGCGAAGGCATTGTCGGCGAACGCACGCAAAACGAGATCGGCATCCACGCCATTCGCGGCGGCGATGTCGTGGGCGATCACACGGTCATTTTCGCGAACAACGGCGAGCGCGTAGAACTCACGCACAAGGCGTCCAGCCGCGACACATTTGCCAATGGCGCGCTCCGCGCCGCGCAATGGCTGGTGAAACAGAAGGCCGGCCTCTACGATATGCAGGACGTGCTGGGTTTGAAATAGTTTTAAGTGTTTAGTTTTTAATTTTGAGTTGGCTCCCGAATCCGCTCCGTGAACTCAAAACTCAAAATTCAAAACTCAAAACTCGTCTTCATCGCCCTCGGTTCCAATCTCGGTGACTCGCCTCAACTCCTTCGCAACGCGATGGCGCAGTTGCAGACTTTTTCCGCCGCGCCCATTTGGCGGTCATCGCTTTGGGAAACCGATCCGGTGGATTGTCCGCCTGGCTCGCCAAAATTTCTGAATGCCGTCGCTGGCTTTCTTCCACAATCAGGTAAAACGCCGGAGTCGCTGCTGAAAAAAACGCAGGACTTGGAAAAGATGTTTGGTCGCATTACCAAAAGAGTTCTCAACGAACCCCGCCCGCTGGATTTGGATTTGATCGCGTTTGGACAGGAAACGCGGAATACGCCGGATTTGATCTTGCCCCATCCGCGCGCGCATCAGCGACGTTTCGTGCTGCAACCATTGAGCGAAATCGCGCCGGACTTGATCCTGCCCGGCCAGACGCAGACGGTGGCGCAACTGCTGGCCAATCTGCCGCCCGGTGAAACCTGCGTGAAGATCCCATAGCGCCGGCTTGATTTCCCCGGCGGAATTGGAGAATGTCAGCCATGAATTTGACCGCTTTGAAAATGAAAATTACACCCGCTCTTTTCGTCCTGCTGCTTGTCACCAACGGCTGTTTCTGGCGGCATCATCATGCGACTCCCGCGATCGCTCGGCCGGTCGGCCCCATCGTGACGCCGGACATCACGGCGGCGGCCAGGGTCATTGCGGTCAATACCGTCGGACGTTTCGTCGTGTTAAATTTTCCCGGCGGACAACTGCCGAAGACGGAGCAAACCCTGTTTCTCTATCGCGACGGTTTGAAGGTGGCCGAACTCCGCGTCACCGGCCCACAATCAGAAAACCACACCGTCGCTGACATCGTTTCCGGCGAGGCGCAGGTGAGCGATTCCGTGCGCGACCAATAAAATCATTCGGCGTCTTTCGGCGTCTTTTCGACGAACGGCTGCACGGTCTTCGGCAGCGCGTCTTTCCGGTAGGGCGAGTGCAAATTAAAATAGATTCCGCATAGCGGCTTTTCGCTGTCACCCTGGCTCAAGATGATGGTGACTTCTTGGTCCAGCGCGATGCCGTGGCGCATTCCCACCGGCCGGCTTTCATACGCCTTGACGGCCTTTTGCAGCAACGATTCCAGCGCGGCGGCAAACTCATCCGGCGTTTTTTGCAAGCAGATCACGTAGCGGTCAAAGTTCTTCACCGCCGCGTCCAGCTCCCGGCGGAAATCATTCGTGGTCATGTCTCAAGTTAATTCAAGCCGCCGGAAACGCGACAAATTTTACTCCGCCTCTTTGCGCACGTTGCTCACGCGCTCGCCAAACAGCGCCGTGCCCACGCGCACCAGCGTCGCGCCTTCCTCGATGGCCACCTCAAAATCGCCGCTCATGCCCATGCTCAACTGCGGCAGCGGCGCGCCGAGGATTTGCTCGCACTGAAGTTTCAACTCGCGCAGTTTTTTGAAATAGGGCCGCGCCTTTTCCGGCACCGTGGCAAACGGCGGAATCGCCATCAGCCCGTGAATCTCAATCCCCGGCAACGCATTCAGCGCGTTCAGCTCCGCCAGCAGTTTTTCCGGCGCGTAACCGAACTTACTCCCTTCGCCCGCCACGTTCACCTCCAACAATATCGGCATGGTCTTCGCCGCCTGCTCCGCGCGCTTGGAAATTTCCTGCGCAATGGCCAGCGAATCCACGCCCTGGATCATCTCAAACAACTGCACCGCGTCGCGCACCTTGTTCGATTGCAAGTGGCCGATGAACTGCCAGCGCGCCTTGCCCGGACACAGCGGGATTTTCGACTTGGCCTCCTGGATTTTATTTTCGCCAAACAACAATTGTCCACATTCCATAGCGGCGCGAATGGTCTCCGGCGGATGCGTCTTGCTGACGGCGAGCAAGGTGACAGATTTTTCGTCACGCCCGGCGCGGACGCACGCAGCAGCAATCCGTTGTTGAATCAAATTAAGATTTTCCGCAAAGTTCACAGTGCAATCGTAAATCGTAAATCATCAATCGTAAATTTCATTATGAATTACTGGCTCGTGAAATCCGAACCCGCCGCCTACGCGTGGACACAGCTCGTCACGGACGGCAGCACCGCGTGGACCGGCGTCCGTAATTTTCAGGCGCGCAATCATCTCCGTGCGATGAAAAAGGGCGACCAAGTTTTTTTCTACCACAGCGTCACGGACAAGCAGGTCGTCGGCCTCGCGCGCGTGGCCAGGGAATTCTATCCCGACCCCACCGCCACCGACGGCGACTGGTCTTGCGTGGATCTGGCCCCGGTCAGGCCGTTAAAAAAAACGGTGCCGCTCGAAACCATCAAGGCCGATGCCGTGCTCAAAACCATGCCGCTGGTGAAGCAATCCCGTCTTTCCGTCACGCCGCTCACGCCGGCGCAGGCGGAACGCCTCCTGAAACTCGGTCAGTAGAGTTAAAACCGGGATCGCCGCAGAAATCCTGACACCGCAACACCGAGAAGACCGGACACCAAAGGCAGATTTGTTTTTCCGCGTTGCCAACGCGCGCCGGGTGTTTAAGCTTTCGCCAGATTTATGTCTGAATTTTCCCGCGCCGACAACCGCGCCGCCAATCAAATCCGCCCGCTCCGTTTTCAAAACCACATCGCGCCGCACGCCGCCGGCTCCACGCTCATCGAATGGGGCAGCACGCGCGTCATCTGCGGCGTCACCATCGAGGAATCCGTCCCGCGCTGGATGAAGGAGCAAAAGGTCGAGGGCGGCTGGATCACCGCCGAATATTCCATGCTTCCCTACTCCACGCTGACGCGCAAACCGCGCGACATCAGCAAGGGCCGGCTCGACGGGCGTTCGTCGGAAATCCAGCGGCTCATCGGCCGCTCCATCCGCGCCGCGATTGATTTGGAAAAGATCGGCGCACGCACCATCTGCGTGGACTGCGACGTGTTGCAGGCGGACGGCGGCACGCGCACAGCGGCCATCACGGGCACGTTCGTGGCGCTGTCGCTGGCGGTCAACAAACTCATCGCTGAGAAGAAAATTGCCGAAAGTCCCATCCTCTCCGGCATCGCCGCCGTGAGCGTGGGCATCGTGGATGGCACGCCGCTGCTGGATCTCTGCTACACCGAGGACGTGGCCGCCGCCGTGGACATGAATCTCGTCATGAATGCACGCGGCGAATTCATCGAGCTGCAGGGCACCGGCGAGGAGGCGACGTTCACCGACGCGCAGTTGGTTGACCTGCTCGCGCTCGGCAAGGCCGGCATCAAGGAGCTTCTGGCCGCGCAGCAACTGGCGATTTCCCAAGGCTGAACCATGGCGAAGAAATCTCCGCGCAAAAAAACGACCGTCCATCCGCATCCGCCGGCCACGCGACTGCTGTTCATCCGCCACGGCGAGGTGGAGGCGCGTTACCAGCGCATCTTCGGCGGACGCATTGACATGAACCTCTCGCCGCGCGGCAAACGGCAGGCGAAGAAACTGGCCGAATATCTGGAGGCCAAGACAATTGATGCCGTCTATGCCAGCCCGATGAAACGCGTGCAGCAGACGCTCGCGCCGACGCTCAAAACGCATGGGCATACACAGACGGTCTTCCACGATTTGCGCGAGGTAGATTTCGGCGATTGGACGGGGCTGGGCTGGGCGGCGGTGCGGGAGAAATTCGGTTTTCCCGAGCACGCATGGCTTGAACAGCTCGAACATCCGGGCGCGCCGAACGGCGAGAACGGCAAGGTCTTTCGCAGCCGCGTGGAGCCGTGCCTGCGCGAAATCCTGCGCAAGCATCCCGGCGAAAACGTGGCGGTGTTCTGCCATGGCGGAGTCATCCGCATGGCGCTGGCCATCCTGCTGGAACTGCCGCTGCCAAAGACGAATGCGTTCGAGGTGGAATACGCCAGCATCACGCAGGTGGCGCTGCACCCGCACCTGGCGGAGATTGAACTGCTGAATTTCACGCCGTGGCGCGATCTGGTGGGATGAAATGAATCCCCGTCATTCTCATCCTCGCTTTCGGAAAAAGGTTTTGAGAATGAGCATGACGATGACAATGAGAATGATTTTACAATGAAAACTTCAAAACCTCTGTGGCGGATTTCGGTGACAACTTCAATTGAGGCCGAAGATGCGGTGTCGGAATTGCTGGCCGGGGTTTCCGGGGCCACCGCCGCCGCGTATTTCAACCTCGAAACCGGCGTCAGCACCGTCAGCGTGTTTTGCGACCGGAAACCGGACACGAGGAAGTTCAAAGCGGAAATCGCGGCCGGTTTGAAAAACATTTCAGAATGTGGCTTGAAGATTGGCACCGGCAGCAGCGAAATCGCCAAGGTCAAACGCGAGGACTGGGCGGAATCGTGGAAGCGGCATTTTCACCCGCTGGAAATCGGCGCGGCCTTGCTGGTCAAACCAAGCTGGATCAAGCAGCGTCCCAAAAAAGGCCAAGCCGTCGTGATTCTCGACCCCGGCTTGAGTTTCGGCACCGGCCAGCACCCGACAACCTCGTTTTGCCTGTCCGAAATTGTGCGAATGGCTCGCGCGAACGCTCGCCCCACCAAGGCAATGTCGTTTTTAGACATCGGCACGGGTTCGGGAATTTTGGCGATTTCCGCAGCAAAACTTGGTTTTCAGCCGGTTCACGCCTTTGATTTCGACCCGGAATCGGTCCGCGTGGCGAAGGAAAACACGCGCAAAAACCGCGTGGACGCGAAGATCAAGCTGACGCGCGGCGATGTGACGAAGTTGCCGCAAAAGCCGGCGCGGCAATACGATCTGGTCTGTGCGAACCTGATTTCCAACCTGCTCATCGCCGAGCGGCGGCGCATCGTGAACCGGCTGAAGCCGGGCGGAACCTTGGTCTTGGCCGGGATTTTGGCGGTGGAATTTGCTGAAGTGGAACAGGCGTTCGCCGATATGAAGTTAAGACTGACCGCCAAACGTGTGGAAAATGAGTGGTGTTCTGGCTCTTTTTGTTTCAGTTGAAAAATTTTGAACAGATGCGATGGTGAGGCGTCTGATGATTTGAAGGTTTAACGCGGAATTCGGGCTGATAATGGTTGGCATTATTTACGCTGTCAGTCCGGTGAAAGGAAAAGAAAGGTTAAATGCTATGATGAAAACAATCGAAGTCATGGGCGAAGCGATTCGCAACCCCAAACATCCGTTCCGTAAAACTGAACATCATACAAAAAAATCCCTCAAGAACCGCCACGAACGGCGTAAAATTAGGGAGTTTTTGCATCTCGGTGATTGGATGACCGAGGAAGCAGTTTGAAATGTCGGCGGCGAGCAATCGCCGCCTTTTTCATTTCTGGCAGTCGGGACAGACGCCGAAGAATTCCAACCGGTGCGTCACGGCGCGAAAGCCGTTTTGCCGCGCGATGCGGTGCTCGATTTCCGCCGGAAAACATTCCCCGATCTCCACCACCTGCGCGCATTGCGTGCAGATCAAGTGGTGGTGATGGCCATCGTCGCCCTCCACGACCAGTTCAAAGCGCGCGACGCCGTCGCCGAAATCGAAACGCTTCACCATGCCCAGTTTTTCCAGCATCTGCATCGCGCGATAAATCGTCGCGAGGTCGCACTCGCCTTTCGGCAGTTCGGCGTGAATCTCCTTGTTCGTCAGCGGATGGCGGTGCTGGTGGAGGATTTCCAGGATGGCGGCGCGCGGACCGGTGATCTTGCGGGCTTCGCGGCGCAGGCGCGTGGTGAGCGAGGACAATTCCTGCTTGGGATGCGTGTGCGGGCAGTTGCAGGGCTTTTTCACGCTTCAAAAATCACGCTGGCGATACCGAGCAACAGGCCGATGAAGACGGCCACCATTTTTCCCAACGGAAATTTGTGGTGGTCTTCGCTCTCGAACAAAATCGTCGTGGCGATGTGCATGAAGATGCCGATGACAATCGCCATCAGGTAGCGCGAATAAACCGCCAGGCCGGTGTAGCCGCTGACGAACATGCCAATGGGTGCCATGATGGCGAACAGGCCGAGGCACGCGAGCGCGGAGGATTTCTTCATGCCGCTTTGCAGCAACATTCCCAGCAGCGCGATGGAGATCGGAAAATTGTGAACCACGACGCTGACGAGGAGAAAATGGTGCGCGGCCAGGTCGTGAGCCGTCTGGTGCTCCGGCGACTTTCCAAGCGCGAGGGCTTCGACAAACGCGTGGATGCACAAACCGGCGAGGACACTGTATGCCATGCGTCCATGAAGTTCGTGCGCGTGGCCGTGCTCGATGCCCATGGAAATCGAGTCCATCGCGATTTGCAGAAAAAAGCCGAAGAGAATAAATCCGCCGATCACGAGCGGACGGATGGTGACACCGGCTTCCGGCTCATACAAATCCGGCAGCAGGTGCAGCATGACCAGCGCGATGAGATACGCACCGGTGAAGGCGTTCAGCACTTTCACGCGCCTGGCATCGGTCAGGCGCAGCCAGAAAACGGTGGCCGCGCCCAGCGCGATGCTGGAAAGGAGAACCAGATAATCCATGGTGACGGCGGCAATTTATTTTAATTGCAAATCATTTGCAATTAATTGGCGCAAAAAAGCCGCCGCCGTTCCGCCCGCGCGGAACGGGGCGGCGGGAAATTACTTCATCAGGAGCATCTGGCGCGCGCGCTTGATGGCGGCGGTCATGCGGCGCTGGTAAGGCGCGGGCAGGCCGGTGTATTTGCGCGGNNCCTGGTCGGTCACGAACGTCTTGAGCAGGTTGACGTTCTTGTAGTCGAGCGCGTCAATCGTGAAGTCGCACTTCGGCTTCGGGCGGGGCGTGCGGTTCTCGCGGTTGCCGCGCTTGTCGGATTTTTTGTCTTTATTGGTCTTGCGGGGCATAAATTACTTGATCTCCTTATGCAACGTGTGGCGGCGGAGGGCGGGATTGTATTTTTTTACTTCCAGCTTTTCCAACTGCAGCTTCTTGTTGCGGGTGGTGGTGTAGCGGGAGGGCGACTTGCCTTCCTTGCGCGCCTCGGTGCATTCGATGGTGATAACTTCGCGTGCCATAAATAATTATTCTTTCTCTTTGTTCGCCTTGACCTGTTCTTCGGAATGTTCGCCGTCCTCGTCGCCCTCGACATCGGACGTGGAGCCGACGGAATCAATTGTGCCCAGCGCGCCGAGGCGGCGGGATTTCAGAGCGCCTTCACGCTCGAGCTGCGCCTGCGCCTCAACGGTGAAGCGCGTCCACGGAATCGCCTCCAAACGGGCCTTCGGAATGAGCTTGCCGGTCAACTCGCAGACGCCGTAGGTCTTGCGTTCGATGCGCTTGAGCGCCTCCTCGATCTCGTAAACTGCGTCCTGGTCGGAGGACAGCAGGCTCAAAGCGAAATCGCGGTCAAAATTATCCGTGCCCGAATCCGCCATGTGCAGGCTGTAGCCGGCGAGTTCTTGCGCCGATTCCTCGGCCAGGCCGTTCATCTGCTTGGTGAGCTGCTCACGCAAATCCAGCAGGTTCTGGCAGAAGCCCTGCCATTCCGGCTTCACTTTCTTGTAATCCAAGGGGGCGCCGGCCTTGGCGACAGGACGGCCAAGGATGGCCGCCGCCGTGGCGACAGACTGGGACTTGCCGCGCGGAGCGGCTTTCTTAACAGCTTTTTTCTTCGTGGTCACAAACAAAATTGGTTTCAGCCGAATCTTCGGCCAGTGCTTCAAAGGGGCGGGAATGTAGCAAAGTGCGCCAAATAATCCATAAAAATTTTCGACTATCTTGAAGCCTTCGCCGGCGGTGCCCGCGTTTCAACGCTTTACCTTGATGCGCTCCTCGGGATAACGCTCAATGCACGCATAGGCGTTGTGGTTGTGGATGCTCTCAAAATTCTCCGCCTCGACCTTATACCACGTCACCTGCGGATGCGCGTTCAGGCGGAGCGCCACGTTGCGCACGAGGTCCTCGACGAACACCGGATTTTCGTAGGCGCGCTCGGTCACAGCCTTTTCATCCTGCCGTTTGAGCAAGGCGTAAAGCTCGGAACTCGCCGACGCCTCGATCATCTCGATGACTTCCTCGATCCAGACAATTTTTTTGGAGCGCAGCGCCACCGTCACCTCGCCGCGCTGGTTGTGCGCGCCGTATTTCGCAATCGCCTTCGAGCAGGGGCAGAGCGTCGTGACGTTCACTTTCACCGTCAGCACGAAATCCGTATCCGCCCCGCACGCCGCCGCGTCAAAGCGCGCGACATAGTCCATCAGGCTCTCCTTCTTCGTCACCGGCGACTTCTTGGACATGAAATACGGAAACTCGATCTCCAGATGCGACGTGACCGAATGCAGTTTTTTCTGCAACTCGCGCAGGATTGTGGTGATGTTCTCGACGTGAATGACATCACCGTGCGCATTGAGCACCTCGACGAAGCGGCTCATGTGCGTGCCTTTGAATTCCTTCGGCAGATCCACGAACATCCCCAGCGTCGCCACCGTGTCCTGCACCCGGCGCGTCCGGTCGCGCACCTGGATGGGGAAGCGCAACCCGCGCACGCCGACCTTGTCAATGCGCAGCTCCCGCGTATCGCGTTCGCTCTGCTTGTCGTCGAGCTTCAATGGGGACGGTTTCTTCTTGGCCGTTTGAGACATGGGGGGAAAGTAGCAGCTTTGGGGATTTTGGCAAAAAAAAGCGCCTGACTTAAAACCCATAAAAGTCAGGCGCTTAAACCCAAACCCAATCCAATCGATTAAATAGACCGGGCTGACGAGAAAACCGTTCAAACAATTTTCAATTATTTTTGGGTTTTGCTTTCGTCCCCGGCCCGCCGGAATTAACCTGCCGCCGTGAACCGCCTTCTCGCCATCATCCTGCTGGCATTGGCCGGATTGAACACTTTCGCCGGCACCATCCGCGTCGCCACCTACAACCTCGAAAACTATCTCGACGCGCCGACCGTCTCGCGCCCACACGTCAAGACCGACGACGCCAAGGCCAAAGTCCGCGAGAGCCTCCGCGTGCTGAATCCCGACGTCGTCGCGCTGGAGGAAATGGGCACGACCAACGCCCTCCTCGAACTCCGCGCGTCGCTGAAAAAGAACGGCCTCGATTTTCCGTTCTGGGAACACGTCCAGAGCTTTGACACCAACATCCACGTGGCCGTCCTGAGCAAACTGCCCATCGTCGCGCGTCGCGCACATACGAACGAAGTTTTTCTCCTCGACGGCAAACGCTTTCAGGTCAAACGCGGTTTCGCCGAGGTGGACATCCAGGCGGCGACCAATTTCGTTTTCACGCTCTTCGTCGCGCATTTGAAATCGCACCTCACCACCGCCGAGGCCGACGAAGCCGAGGAACGGCTGGGTGAAGCGAAGGTGTTGCGCAGCCTGCTTGACGCGCGGCTCGCCCGCGAACCCGCCGCGCGCCTCCTCGTCGCCGGCGATTTCAACGACACGCCCGATTCCCCCGCCGTCAAGGCCGTCCTCGGCCACGGCAAAACCATGCTGTTTGATTCGCGCCCGGCCGAGCGCAACGGCGACACCGCGCCCGGCGAACCGCCCTATTTCGAGCCGCGCAGTGTCGCGTGGACATATTATTACGGCAAGAGCGATACCTATGCGCGCATTGACTATCTGCTCATGAGCCCCGCGATGAAAGCCCGCTGGCTCGCGGCCGAAACTTACATCCCGACCATTCCCGACTGGGGCGTCGGCTCCGACCATCGTCCCATCGTCACGGGCTTCAAGACTGAGGAAAATTGATGGCGGCTACGGCAGCAGCGCGAGCCGATAAAACCGCTGGCCGGCGGCGTTGGTGTCCGCAAAGGTGGCGAGGTAATTGGTGGCGGCGACGGCGCTGAAGTTCAACCAGCCGGTTTGCATCAGGTTGGTCTTGTATTGCACCTGATAATTCAAGCCGTTCAAGGCATTCCAGGTGAGTTGCACCCCGTTGCTCCGCACCGCGAAACCGGCGAACGCCACCGCCGGCACCGGCGTCACGTTCACGTCGTCGAAGCCGAAATAATTCGGGTCGTTCTGCGCGGCGAACTGCAGGATCGTGTTCGTGCCGGTGGCCGTGGCGACAAATAGGAAGTTGGTCCAAGCGAGAACCGGCGGACTGGCCAGGGTGACGAAATTGGTGCCGTTCCAACTGGCGCTAAACTGCTGGCCGAGGCCGTTCGTCGGATTGTCCAGCCAGCAGGAAACAAGGTAACGCTGGTTGGGAATTGTCACCAGCGTCTGCGAAAGTGTGGCCAGCGAACCGCCCTCACCAAGAAACGCGCCGTAATAGCCGGAATGCACCAAGCCGGGATAATAATCATCCGTGGACACGATATTGTAAACCCAGTTGCCGATCACGGTATCACCCACCAGCGTCCAGCCGGTGAAATCGCCGGTCTCGAAACCGCCGTTCTGCACGATGGACTGACCGGCAGCGACACTGACCGAGACCATCTGCACCCGGCTCAGGGCTTGGTTCGTGATCGCCACACCAGACAGATAAGTGCCGGTGCTCAAGGCGACGACGTTCTGCAAGGTCAAATTGACCGTGGCCGTTCCGTGCGCGGCCAGCGTGCCACTGGTGGGCGCGGCGGCCAGCCAGAACGACGTGCCGCCCAGCGACCAGCTCAAGCTGGCCGCGCCGGCATTGGTCAGGGTGAGCACGAGGTTCGTGACGTTGAACGGTCCGCCCGGCGCGCCGGTGATGGTGAAGGTGGTCGCCGGCAGGATGCCGAGATAATCCGGCGTGGTCAGCGCGTTGACCAGATTGGTTCCCGCCGGCGTGCCCCAGCCGGTGCAAAGATCATAGCCGGGCACCGCTGGGAAGTTTGTCGGGCTGCTCGAATTAAAATTATTGCCGGCCGTGATGTCGTGGAAGGTCGCCGCGTAATTCGTCCCCCGGCACAGGGCATAAAGCGCCGGATTCACGAAACCCACGAAGGGCTGGCCGAGTTGCTCGGCCTGCTGGTTGATCAACGCCGCCAGCCCCGCCCACAACGGCGCGGCGCAACTGGTGCCGCCGACGTTGACAGAAGCGCCATTGTTGTATTTCACATAGACACCCTCCGCCGTCAGCGCCACGTCGGGGATGTTGCGCTGGGAGGCCGAACCGTGATTCGTCGTCATGTCCACGCCCAGTTGCCAGGAGGGGATGACCACCGACGGGCTGATGCCGCCACTGCTGCCCACGCCGCCGCCCCGGTTCCAGACCGTCTCGGAAACATAATTGCCGCCGCCATCGGTGATCAGCTCGGTGCCCCCCACCTGCGTGATGTTCGGGCTGTCCGAAGGAAATCCCACCGCGCCGGTGAGCGCATCCGAATCGCCGGAAGCATTGAAAAACGATTGGCCTTGCACGGCCATCTGTTGAAAAACCTGTTCCGAGGCCAGGTCCGAAGCGCCGCCGCCCCAGGAGCAACTGAACTGCCGGACGGCCGTGTTCGTGACCATCGCGTTGAGCAGGTCCACCCACGGGCTCGGATTGGGCGCCTCATAGACGAAGATGTTGGAAACGCCCGGCGCCATGGACATCACCATCTCGATGTCCAGCGACACCTCGATACCACCGGCGCCCGGCGTGGCCACGCCGCCGTCCACCGGCACCACCACGAGCTGCGGCACGTTGCTGGTCAGGCCGATGGCGTTCACATAATTCGTGATGTCGACCGCATAATACCCGTCGAACTGCAACAAACCCACATTCTGCCCCGCGCCCGTCAGCGCCGTGCCCGGCACATACGCCTTTCTGAAATCATTGCCCATGTAGCTGCCAGACGGACTGGAACCGCCGCTTGGCGAAGCCTGCGCGTTCGCCGCCGGCACCCCCGGCTGCAAATGCAGATTCGGGTGCGGCAACGAAAAATTGTCCAGCCCGCTGACACTTTGCAGCGGCACCGGCGCGTCCACCTGCGGCTCCGTGTCCGGCGCGAAAAACTCCCGGTTTTCTTTCGGATGCCGGTAGCGCTGCAACCGCACCTGAAACGCCCGCTCCACGTCCGCCACGCGGCCCGTCACATCCACCAGCGTCCGGTTGCCGTGCGTGGCCGTCATCTTCAGGCCGTTCGCCCGCGCGAACGCGATCACCGCCGCGTAATCCTGCTCCGTCGGCCCGAAGCGCGCAGTGAACTCCGCCGGCGTCAGGTAATGGTGATACTCCGGGCCGGCCGGATCATAGAGCGCCGCGAGCAGGTTCGTCAGGGCCTCGCGGTGGCGCAGCGGCAGGCCCAGCGCCAGCCGCAATTCATTCGTCGCGGCCAGCCGGCCCAGCGGCGCGAGCTGCCCGCGCGCCACCACCGCCGGCACCTGGCCCGGGGCCAGCCGGTTGTTCGCCGCCGAAAGCGGAACCATTGAAAGGTGGAGCAGGAACATCAATACCCCGAAACGTCCCCAGAAATTCAGAACTGGCTGTGTTGGCATGAATGGCGAAACTATGCCACCGCCCAACGCGTTTGTCAGGGAGTTTTCGTCCCGTCATCGCGCCAGCTTCACGCCGGACATTCGTGGTTTTTTCCTAATCGTAATCCTGATCTTAATCGTCCTGTTTCCGATTGGATTACGATTAGGATCAGGATCAAGGATTACGAGCAGAACCCATTTCCCCGTTGCGCTTTGGCCGATGCGGATTAGCTTCTCTCCATGAAGATGAATCTCTCCGTGCCCCTGCTCGCCCTCGCCGCGCTGCTGCTGGCCGGCTGCGCCACGCACCGGGTGGACTGGAACACCCGCGTGGGCGGCTTCACCTATGATCAGGCCGTCGTGGAACTCGGCCCGCCGGACAAGACCGCCAAGCTGACCGACGGCCAGACCGTTGCCGAATGGGTTTCCCGCTACTCCTCGCCCGGCATGGTTTCGGTGGGCGGCGGCTTTTATCCCGGCCCCGCCGGCGTGAGCGTCGTGCAGTCCAGCCCCAGCTATTACGAAAGCAAACTGGTGCTGACCTTCGGCACGAACAACGTCCTCGCCGGCTGGAAGAAGAAATAGTCCTTGCGGATTCGGACATTGAACGCGCCGGGCTTTCCCCCCACACTGGCCACATGGGCAAATCTAAAAATCCCGCCACCGGCGAAGGCTTTCTCGGCGAAATCATGGTCCACAAACTGTCGCGCGCCGTGGGCGTGGTGGACAGCGTGACCCAAGCCCAGGCCGGCTGGCCGCCGCAGATCGCATTGAAGCTGCCGGACGGCACCGTGATAAAAGGCCGGCTCAGCGACTTCCGCGCCCCCAGCGGCAACGAGCGGGCCAAAATCTTGCCTGCATAACCCCGGTTGATCGCGGCCGCCGTGGCCTGATTCAACCATTGATTATCTGACTGAACTCGGTATCCCGTTGCTTGCCGGTTGAAATCAGTTCAGCGGCACGCCGCGGCGGATGAAGGTCGGGATGTCCAGGTCCTCGCCGTTGTGCTTGGTCGGCTCGCTCTTGTCGAAACGCCCCTTGGAAATGATGCTCAATGGCAATTGCCCCTGCACCGCCTTGTTGCCGGGCCGGCGCGGTTTGATCACCGTCCTCGACGCAGCGGGTTCGCGGTGAATCGTCGTGGTCGTCGCCGGGGAATGGGTCTCGGTGCGCGGCGTCACGCTGGTCGGGGCCGGGCCCTGCCGGGCGGCGATGAGGGTCACGCAGAGTTTATCCTTGAGCGCCGCGTCCACCGCCGCGCCCATGATGATCTGGGCGTGGGCGCACTGGCGTTTCACCTGTTCCATCACGCGGTTGATCTCGGCCATCGTCAAATCCTTCCCGGCGATGAGGCTCACCAGCACGGCGTCTGATTCCGCCAGCACGCGGCCATCGTCGAGCAGCGGATGCGAAATAATTTTCTCCACCGCCTCGCGCGCGCGCCCCGGGCCGGACGCCTCGACGAACGCAAAAGCGTTCTCCGCATGGCGCTCGTGCAGCAGATGGCGCAAGTCGGCAAAGTGAACCTGAATGAGGCCGGGCCGCGTGAGCAACTGCCACACGCCGCGCACACCTTCCAATAGAAAACCGCCGCTGAACTTGAACGTCTCGACGAGGCTGGTGTTCTCGTCAATCAGCTTGAAAATCTTCTGGCTCGGCAGACAAATGACGCCGTCGGCGGCGGATTTCAACTGCGCCAGCGCCGCCCGCGCCTGCGCCTCGCGGCGGTTGCCCTCGCAGTCGAACGGCAGCATCACGAACGCCAGCACCAGCGCGCCGGCCTCGCGCGCGGCCTTCGCCAGCACGGGCGAAATGCCGCTGCCCGCGCCGCCGCCAAGTCCGGCGAGGATGAACACGACCTTCGCGCCTTCGCACGCGGATTTGAGCGTGGAGAACTGTTCCTCGGCCAGCGCCTGCCCGCGTTCGGGGTCGCCGCCGGTGCCAAGACCGCGCAGCAGCTTGTTTTCGAGATTGATCTTCACCGTGGCGGACGACGCGGCGAGTGCGGCGGCGTCGGTGTTCACGGCGATGAACTGCGCGGCGGCAAATTCCGGCGTGGCGAGCGCGCTGAGCAGTTCCGCGCCGGCGTTGCCCACGCCGATGATCTTGACCACCGGCAGGGTGAGGGTTTCCGAGCCGACGACCGGGAGATTAGCTTGATTGTCTTGATCGGGATTCATGGTGGTTCAGCGCGGGAGGATTTTGAATTTGTCAAACATGCCCCGGAGGCCGCGCGGCAGGAGCGATTTGCCCTCGCGGCGGCGGCTCTTGAGCGAGCCATATTTGACGAGGCCGATGGCGGCGGCGAATTCCGGCTGGTCGAGCGCGGTGGTCAGGCCGCTGATGGCGGTGGCGTGGCCGGGCGCGACGTTCATCTGGAAAACATTTTCCGCCAGCGGCACGAGGCCGGGCGTGCGCGAGGTGCCGCCGGAAAGGAACACGCCGGCGCGCAGATAATCCGTGAGGCCGACCGCCTCCAGATCCTGCGCGATGAGCCGCAGAATCTCATCGAGCCGCAGCGCCGCGATGCGCTGGAGATGCTCGACGTTCACGCGCTTGAGCTCGAGGCCGAGGTCGTTGGTGATGCTGATGGTCTGGCCCTTGGCGGCCTCGGCGACGAGCGCGGAGCCGTGTTCCAGCTTCAATTTCTCCGCGCGGCTCAAGGGAACTTTCAGGCCGTAGGCGAGGTCGTTGGAAACGTGGTCGCCGCCGACCGCGATGACGCCGCTGTGCCGGATGACGCCGTCGCTGAACACGACGTATTCCGTCGTGCCGCCGCCGATGTCAATGACGAGCGCGCCGAGTTCCTTCTGCTCATTGGTGAGCAGCGCCAGCGCCGAGGCGAGGCCGGTGAAAACAATTTCCTCCACTTCCAACGAAGTCGCCTTGACGAGGCGGATGGCGTTTTGCAGGCGGTTGGCGTGGCCGTGGATGACGTGCATATCCACCTCCAGCCGCGCGCCGAGCATACCAATGGGATTCGTCACGCCGTCCTGGCCATCAATGAAGAAATGCTGCCGCACGGCGTGGATGACGGTGTTTTCAGCGGGCAGGTTGATGGCCTTGGCGTTCTTCAAAACGTCGTCCACGTCGTCGGGGGAAATCTCGCGGTCGGCGGAGACGACCGGGTGCATGCCGCGATTGTTGAAGCCGCGGATGTGGCTGCCGCTCACGCCAAGATAAACGCTGCGGATCTCCACGTCGGCCATCTGCTCCGCCTCGAACATCGCGGTGCGGAGGTTCTCCTCGACCTTCTGCGGGTCGGTGATCTCGCCCTTGCGCACGCCCTGTGACGGCGATTGGCCCAGGCCGATGATGTTCAAGCCGCCGTCGGTGGTCAGCTCGCCGACCACGACGCAGATTTTGGACGTGCCGATTTCGAGGCCGGCTATGATATTGCCATCGTCAAACATTATTCCTCCGGTTCTTTGGGGGTTTCACCGCCTTGGGCGTCACGCCCATCGGCGCGGCGCTCGCCAGCATCCAGCGGACGGGGACATTGTTGCCCACGGCCAAATCCAACGCAGCGATGTCGCCCTTGTTCGCCTGCTTGCCAAAATCATAAATCTGCCGCCAGCGCCGCAACTGCTGCTCCACGTTGTCGGGCGCAAAAGTAATCTGGCTGCCCTGCCCCGTCATCGCCACCAGCACGCCCGGCGCGGAAACATCCACGCGCCGCAAGTCCACCAGCCCCGCCATCGGCGAACTGGCAAACGCCGCGATCAACTTCAGTGCGGACTGCACCGCCGGCAATTCGATGCGCCGGCCGGGCTGCAACTGAAACGCGTTCATCCCGGTGATCACTGGCAATTCCGCCTTCATCTGCGCCAGCGGAACGATGCACAGGCGCGGGTCGAGCGGCTGCATCACCACGCCGTCGGCGTCGAGCTGGAAAACGGAAACGGCGATGCCGTTCGCGCCGTCCGCGCGCGGCACGTTGACCTGCGCAATCGGGTCGCGCTCCGTCACGCGGATTTTCAGCGTGCGCGGCAGGACGCGCTCGACGGACACGGAATCAATCACCGAGACGAGTTCAAGATTGCGCTTCACCGCCGCGAGATCGAGGGCGATAAGATTTGCGCCCGGCTTCACGCCCGTCCAGCGGCGGAGCTGCTCCGGTGCGATGACGCCGTCGGTCTTGATGTCAACCTGCTGGATGGCGAAGTCATTGTTCTCGTAAACGAACGCGTTGAGCGCCACTTCGCCGACGCGCCACAACAAATACAGACCGAAAAATGGACCCGCAGTGACGAGGAACAAAAACAGGCCCAGCCGCGCGCGGTTCGCGCGCACCTGATCGGAGCGCAGCTTCACGTCCAGCACATTGTGCCGGTGCAGGCGACGGTTCTTGTTTTGTTCGCGCTTAAACCACATTGATTTTATGCGGCAACGGCCGCGTTTCGTTTCAGCGCCAGGTCCACCATCCGCTGGCAGAGCTCGGCGAAATTGATACCGGCGGCGGCGGCGGCTTTCGGCAGCAGGCTTGTCTCGGTCATGCCCGGCAACGTGTTCACTTCCAGCACCACCGGCGAGCCGTCCGCGCGCACCATCACGTCCACCCGCGCGTAATCGCGCCCGCCCACGGACTTGAACGCGCCCAGCGCAGCGGCCTGGATGCGCTTCGTCATCGCCTCGCTAAAATCTGCCGGACAGAAATACTCGGTGTTGCCCGCCGTGTATTTATTCTTGTAATCGTAACTGCCGGATTTCGGGCGCACCTCGACGACCGGCAACGCTTGGCCGTCCAAAACGCCCACGGTCGTTTCGCGCCCGATGATTTTTTCCTCCACGAGAACTTCCGAATCAAATTTCAACGCCGCCGCCAGCGCCGCCGGCCAATCCTCGACGCGCTCGACAAATTCCAGGCCGACGCTCGACCCCTGCCGCGACGGTTTCACCACCAGCGGCACGGAAAAATTGGCCGGAAACGGTTCCGCCGCCGCATGCACCGTTACAAATTTCGGCGTCGGCACGCCCGACTGAATGCAGCTTTGCTTCGTCAGCACCTTGTCGAACGCGATGCGGCTCGCCTCCGCGTCGCAACCGGTGTAGGGCACACCGAGTTGTTCCAATTGCTTCTGCACCGTGCCGTCTTCGCCGTAGGTTCCGTGCAGCGCCAGAAACACCACATCTGTTGCCGCCGGCAGATTCCAGTCCGGCGTGCGCGGGTCGAGTTCGGCGACTTCATGGCCGAGCGAACGCAGCGCCTTGACCACCGCCGCGCCGGAACGCAGCGAGACTTCGCGCTCCGCGCTCGGCCCGCCCAGCATCACGGTGATGTTCATTTTTCGGCTCATTTCCGACGCGCAATTTTTTTGACCGACTTGCGAAATTGCGGAAGCTGCGCGGCCTCTCGCCGCGCGCTGCCAAGCAATGTTTCCAACGTAAAAATGATCTCGTTGTTCAGGCTGCGCCGATTAACCGCCGCGCGCTTTTTTAACTCGCGGTGCGTCGCTTTGGGAATACCTTTAAGCGTGAGCGTAATCATTTCGGAACCATAAGGGAACCATTTTGGTTGTCAATCAATCTTCGCCCAAAATCTCGACTTCCGGCGACAATTCAATCCCCCGCTCCGCCTTCGCCTTCGCCCGCAACAATTCGATCAAATCCAGCACGTCTTTCGCCGTCGCGCCGCCGTCGTTCACCAGAAAATTGCCATGCTCTAGCGAAACCCGGGCACCGCCGATTTTCGCGCCTTTCAGGCCGAGTTCGTCAATCAGCCGACCCGCCGGAATCGCCGGCGGATTCTTGAACATGCAGCCGGCGCTTGGCGCGGCGGGCTGCGAACTCCAGCGTTTCTCGCTGAATGACTTCATCCGCGCCTCGATTTCCTCGCGCGATGCCGGCGCGCAGCGAAAAACCACGCCCAAAGCGACGTGATTTTTCAGCGTCGCGCAACTGCGATAGCTCACGGACATCTCTGCCGGCGTCAATTCACGGATGTTGCCGGCAAAATCCATGACGCGGACGGATTCGACGACGTTGAACGTCTCGCCGCCCATCGCACCGGCGTTCATGCGCAGCGCGCCGCCGATGCTGCCGGGAATGCCTTCCAGAAATTCCACGCCGCTCAAGCCGGCGCGCTTCGCGGCCACCGCCAATTCCTTGGACTTCGCGCCCGCGCCGGCACGGAGGCGCGGGGCTTCAATTTCAACCCGCGAAAATTCCGGCGCCGACAGGCAAATCACCACGCCACGAAAACCGCCGTCGCGGACGATCAAATTCGAGCCACGACCGAGAATGAAAAACTGCAGGCCGCGCACGCCGCAAAGTTTCAAAACCGCTGCCAAATCAGCTTCATTTGCCGGTTCAATATAAACATCCGCCGGCCCGCCAACGCGGAGCGTGGTGTGCCTGGCCAGCGGCTCTTTGCGCCGGATGACGGTCGCGGATGAAACGCGCGCGGCGAGTTCTCCAGCCAAGCCGGTTGAATGTTCCAAGGCGACAGTCATTCGTGCAAGGGATGGAGCGCCGGCCTCCGGCCCGGCGTTTCGGCTGCGGTTTCCCCTTCGTCTCGCCGGGTCGGAGACCGGCACTCCACGCCAATGGCCGTCAAAATGTGTTCGGCGATTTCCGCCGCGGCATTTGGTGCGTGCCATTGCGCCAGCGCGGTTTGGATCTGCGAACGCGTCGCTTCGTTTTCCACCAACTCGGAAATGGCCACCGCCACTTTTTCCGGCGAAGAATTTTTCTGGTCGAGCAGCTTGGCCGCGCCGGTTTTCTCGAAGGCGGCGGCGTTGAAAAACTGGTGATTTTCCGCCGCCGTGGGCAACGGCACCAGCACGGATGGCAAACGCATGGCAGCCATTTCAGCCAATGATGACGCGCCGGCGCGACTGACGCAGGCGGTGGCCGCGCCAAGCGCCCAGTCCATTTCGGCAAGGAACGGCTTCACCACGGCTTTGAGTCCGAGCTTGGTGTAGGCGGACTGGACTTTTTCAAAATCATTCGCGCCGGTGAGATGCAGCCATTGCCAGTTTTTCCCTGCCAGCAGCGGCAGCGCGGACAAGACCAAATCGTTCAAGCCGCGCGCGCCCTGGCTACCGCCGACGACGAGGACAACTGGAAGATTAGGATCGAGTCCGAGCGCGATTGCGGATTGCGGATTGCGGATTGCGGAACAAGAAAACTGCGGACGCACCGGCGTGCCGGTGACGTTGGTCTTTTTGGTTTTCAACCGCACAGCCGCTTCGGGAAAGCCAATGAACGAAGCGTCCACAAAGCGGGAAAGGAAGCGGTTCGATTTTCCGGGAATGGTGTTCGATTCGTGCAGAAACGTTTTCGCGCCGAGATCCTTGCCGGCGAAAACCGGCGGCGCGCTGGTGAATCCGCCCATCGCCAGCACAGCAGCGGGCCGGCGGCGATGGAAAATTTTCCAGGCGGTGAAAAGCGATTTGCCAAAGCTGGCGAGAAACGGCAGGTAATTTTTCCCCTGCAATCCGATGGCGGGCAATGTGTGAATCGTCACGTCAGTCGCGGTTTTCACAGCTTGTTGATCCACGTCCTTCGGCGAGATGAGCACGGCGACGTCGCAGCCGCGCCGTTGCAGTTCACCGGCGACGGCGAGGCCGGGAAAGAGGTGTCCGCCCGTGCCGCCACATGCGATGGCAACCAGGGGTTTTGGCGGAGAGGAATTCATGTTGCCTTGGCGGCAAAAGGATTGTCGTTGGACTTGGAGACAAAGTCCGAAACGGAAACTTTAGGCATCGGGGAACCCGCCTGCCGCGCGACGCTGAACAAAATGCCGACGCACGTCAGCATGGCGAGCAGGCTGGAGCCGCCGGCGCTGATGAACGGCAGCGCGAGGCCTTTGTTGGGCAGGAGGCTGGTGACGACGCCGATGTTGATGATGGCTTGAAAACCGATGAGCGACGTCACGCCGACCGCAAGCAGGCAGCCAAACTGGTCGCGCGCACGGAATGCAATATACAGGCCGCAGATCACGATGATAAAAAATCCGAGGATGACCAGCAGCGTGGCAACCAAGCCGAGTTCCTCGCCGATGTTGGCGAAGATGAAGTCGCTTTGGATTTCGGAAACGAAACCGTGTTTTTGCAGGCCGTCGCCGAGGCCAAGCCCCGTCAGGCCGCCGGAGCCAATGGCGATTTTGGCCTGCTCCGCCTGCCAGGCCGCACCGCTGGCGTGCGCGTCGGGATGCAGCCAGGCGGAAATCCGGTTGCTGCGCATCGAGTCGTGCATCAGCGAATAGGCCAGCGCCCCGCCCGCCGCCAGCACCGGCGGAATGACGTGTAGCCAACGCACACCGGCCAGCATGAGCATCGTGCCGCCGACCGCCGCGAGCAGGATGGTCGTGCCGCGATCGGGTTCGATGAAAACCAAACCAAGCGCCGATGCGATGATGAGTCCGGGAACCAGGATGCCGCGCACGATGGTGTTCATCTTCCGCTGCGAACGGTCACAATACCAGGCGAGCATGATGATGAGTGCGACTTTGACGAATTCAGAAGGTTGAAAGGTGATGCCGGTGTGTTTTATTAAAATCCAACGATGCGCACCGTTGAGGCTGATGCCAACGTGCGGGATAAAAACCAGCGCCGCCAAAAACAAGGCACCGGTGAAGACCGGCCAGACAAAGCGCTTGAGAACCGCGTAGTCCAGCGATGCCAGGGTCAGGCAGGCGATAAATCCAAGAACGCACCAAACCACCTGCATTTGCAGCATCCGCGCGCCGACCTCGAAGTGCGTGTGCTTGTCCACCATCACCATGCTGGCGCTATAAAGCATCACCAGCCCCAACGCGAGGAGGCTGGTGATGCAAATGGCGAGAGTGGTGACGGCGACTTTCATTTCAACGGGTCAAAAATCCAGCCGCGTTCACGCACGGCTTACTTCGCCGGCGCGGGAGCCGGAGTCATCGGAGCCGGGACTGAAACCGGCGGCAGCACCGACGCGGGCGTGTTGTCCACAGCGGGCGCAGGCGCAGCCGGCGCGGCGGCTTCGGCCTTCGACGGAATCTTCAATTTCTGACCGACATGGATTTTGGTCGTGGTCAGGCCGTTCGCGGCTTGAATCGCCTTCGCGGTCGTGCCGTTCTTCTTGGCAATCTTGGTCAGCGTGTCACCGGACTTCACCGTGTAGCTCGCACCACCCGTGTCGCCACCAGCGACGGACGCAGGAGCCACCGCGTCAGCCGAGGTTTTGCCGCCGGCAGGAATCGTCAGCTTCTGGCCGACTTTCAATTTCGTCGGCACCACGCCGGGGTTCGCGGCCTGGAGCGCCTTGGTCGAGACGCCGTTCTTCTTGGCGATCTTGGCGAGTGAATCGCCCTTGACGACGACATATTCCGAACCGCCAGCCGCCGGGGCAATGGGTTCAAGCGGCGCGACCGGCGGAATCACCACCGGAGGATTCGTCGGCGCGGGCGGCACCATGACCGGCGGATTGGAAATGGAATTCGCCAGCGAGTTCGTGTCCATCGCGACGCTGTTCGTGTCGAGCGACGGCGGATTCACTTCGTCCTGCGGCTTCTCGCGCTTGCAGCCCTGGATGAGCATGGCGACGAGGCCGGTGACGCTCACTGCGAGCACGCAAAACACCGCGAGTTTGAGACGGGAACGGCGAGCGCTTTGTTGTTCGAGCAGCGAGCCTTTCGGGACGAATGGATTCGGATTGTTCATAAGATTTGGTGCGATGGCGTTATGGTTCGAGGTGGTTTTATTTTTGAGTTTGGCGCGGCGGAACTTTCCCTCGAAAAATTTCGCAACGCGTTAAATTTACGCTTTTATTTTGGGAGCCGGACGACAATTCACCGTGGAAATAATGACCGGCAGAAAGATGAACTGGTGAAACACTCTTGCTGACCGGCACACGCCCTGCCGCTCTGCCGGAAATTGTTAGCAACCGCGCGCCGTTTCCGCAAGCAACAAAGCGCGGATTCGCAACGTTTTTTTGGCGGTTCAAAGTTTTCATCTCACCGGAGTTTCAGCGTCGCCAGCGCGACCACCGCACACAGCACGCACAAAATGAAAAAACGCATCACCACCTGCGATTCGTGCCAACCCTTTTTTTGGAAATGATGGTGCAGTGGTGCCATCAGAAAAATCCGTTGGCCGGTGCCCGTGCGGATGCGCGTGAACTTGAACCAGCCTTTCTGCAAAATCACCGACACCGCCTCCGCCACAAACACGCCGCCGGCGATGACCAACACAAACGGTTGATGGATCAGCACCGCCACGATGCCGAATGCGCCGCCCAGCGCGAGCGAGCCGGTGTCGCCCATGAACACCTGCGCCGGATGGCAGTTGAACCACAAAAATCCCAGCCCCGCGCCGAGCAGCGCCGCGCAAAACACCGTCAACTCGCCCGCGCCGGCGACATACGGGATTTGCAGATACGCCGCCGTCTTGATGTTCCCGGCGAGATAGGTGAAAAACAGAAACACAAACCCCACGATCAGCGTGCAGCCGGTCGCGAGGCCGTCGAGGCCGTCGGTCAAATTGACCGCGTTCGAGCTGCCGACAATGGCGAGCGCCACGATGATCACGCCGGCCACCGCGCCGATGTGCAGCGGGTATTTGTAAAACGGCAGCATCAACGTCGAGACGAGATTAATGTGCCAGACGCTTTTCACGCCGAGCAGGTGCAGTTCGCTTTTCGCCGGCAAATTCCACAGATAAATTCCCACGAAAATCGCCAGCGCAAATTGCGTGATTAACTTCACGCGCGGCGGAGTGCCGCCGCCGCTCTGCTTCAAGATTTTCGCGTAGTCGTCGTAAAAACCCAACCCGGCCAGCACCAGCACCGACAACATCGTCAGCTCCACCTGCGCGTTCCACTGCGCCCACAACATCGTCGAAAGCACGAGCGACAGGACGATCAGGATGCCGCCCATCGTTGGCGTGCCTTTTTTATCCACGACGTGCTTCACACCCGCCTCCTGCGCCTTGTCCGCGTATTCCTGGCCGAACCGCTGCGCCTTCAGCCAGCGGATGACGCCCGGCCCGAGCCACCAGCACAACAGAAGCGAAGTGATCGCCGCGCCGGCGCTGCGCACCGTGATGTATTTGAACAGGCGCAAAAACGCCAGCCGCGACTCCCATTCGGAGCCATGCGCCCAGTCCAAAATGTGCTGGCTTAAAAGGTAAAGCATCTTGATTTATTTTCCCGCCTTCAACATTTCCGCAATCCGCTCCAGCTTGGCCGCGCGGGACGCCTTCAACAGCACCACGTCGCCCGGCTTCAAAAAACTCCGCACCACGTTCATCGCCGCCTCGACCTCCGCAAATTCAAATACGCGCATCAGCCCTGCGTCGCGCGCCGCCTGCGCCGTGACCGCCGCCATTTTCCCGACCGCGAACAACTGCCCGACCTCCAGCTCCGCCGCGCGCCGGCCGGCCTCCGCGTGCGCCGCCACGCTGTGCGCGCCGAGTTCCGCCAT
>PLYV01000016.1 GCA_003151855.1 Limisphaerales bacterium
TGGCGCGTTCGTCATTATTGAGCGCGTAGTGGGTCAGGGAACGGAGCGCGAACAAATTTATCTATTGAGCAACGCGAACTAACTTTGTTGTTTGCACACGGCCACCGGAACGCATCCGAATTACCAAACGCATTCTCATTACCCGCGACTCACGGATTCATCTGGTCGCCTGCGTCGAAATTACAAAAGCCTCACGAATTGCCGACAAAAAAAAATACCGTCGTCGAACGATGGGAAATTCTACGCCATAAAAATATCTGCCGGGAAAAATTAGTGCCACCAAAAATAATGAGTGCCTAGCTTCATCGGCTGGAATTGACTCAGAGCGGTTTGCATGGATTTGAACTTGGCTGACAGTATTGCGCTAAAGGTTTTGGATGGCTGGGATAAAAAATCCCCGACATCATTTGTTGCTGGCAATAAATTGTGGCCGTCTTGGGATTCTGTATCGAAGACAATGGCTGTCTTATTACGGCAATGCCGGATCAATCCGCTTCAAGACTCTAAAGCCATGCCGGGTGATATATCGGTGAATGTCTTGCACGCCACTCCTCGTTTCAAAGGAGAGCACAAGGGCTTGTTCCCTTCCGTGTTTTTCTGGCTCATAGGGATATTCCAGATAATAAAGCCCGTGGGAATCGTTGACATCAGCTTCCATCTTGAGGGCAATCGCTGCACCATCAAGTTTTACAACTACGCCTCGCGCCGATTCGCCCGCATTATTTACCACAAAAATAATTGGCTGACCGGGAGACAACTCTGACGAAACTTCATCCTGCTGAAAGTTTAAGATGTTTGGCCCGTCAGCTTGCCAAAACCGGTGTTCGTCTTTTTCAAATATAAAATTGATGCCTGTAAAAAAAGTGGCGGAGGGTTCAAGATAGGGAGCATCGCCGCGCCGACATATCTGCCTCAAGTCGCC
This sequence comes from Limisphaerales bacterium, assembly GCA_003151855.1. Lineage (GTDB taxonomy): Bacteria > Verrucomicrobiota > Verrucomicrobiia > Limisphaerales > UBA11358 > UBA11358. Next base: position 923 of record PLYV01000016.1, read on the forward strand.
TTCAGCTTTTTCCTTTGCCGCCCGCTCCAGTCGTTTTTCTCGAACTTCATGCAGCCACTTGAACCACACAAATGTTGCGGTAAGCCAGCCGCCCATTGAGACGGCGATTGTAGAAATTTGAGGCCAAGTCATGCGCGATAAATCAAACGCCTTTTCCTCCCTTTTGTAAATCCTGAATCGGCCTCGGCCTGCTGGTGCCGACAATTGAATCTTACCGGGGTTTTGCGAATGATTTTGTATCAAGGACTAACCACGCGGTTGACTTGATCCCATTTCTGGCTGGCTCGTCGTGTGCATTTACGGACTGCAACGGCATGTCTGGCCTCCTGATGCCAGTCAACAGCACACATCCTGATTACGACGCCAACCTGTTCGCATGGCAACGGGCGCGTGATGTCATTGCCGGTGAGGATGCCGTCAAGATGGCGGGCATAAAATACCTGCCGCGTCTGGATTCCCAAACGGATGATGAATACGTCGCTTACAAAATGCGCGCCGCGTTCTTCAACGCCACGGCGCGCATTGCCGATGGCTACGTCGGTCGAATTTTTCGTCGCGAGCCGACTTTCAAACTGCCGGACACTTCCGCCGGCATCGGTCGGGCAATGGACGCCTTCGTCGCCGATGCCGACTTGCTTGGCACGCCGATGTCGGCTTACGCCAAACATATCACGCATGAAGTAATCGCGGTCGGTCGTGCCGGCACGCTGGTAGATTGGGAGGATGAGGCCGAGCAATGCGCCTTGGTCGTGATGTATGAAGCCGAGCAAATCATCAACTGGCACTCGCAAAGGGTGAATGGTCGCAATGTCCTGACGCTGGTGGTGCTCAAGGAACATGGAAAAAACCGGCTGCAAACTTCAACGACTGCCGAAAATCTTGCCGCCGGTCAAAATGATCCCTTTCAACCTGAATCCGTCGAACAACTTCGCGTCTTGAAACTCGTGCCGGATGCCACGCCTGCCGCCGATGGCTCGACACCTTGGACATATCAGGTCGAACTCTGGCAACAGCAACCGGGAAAATCCAAACGGACGAAAACTGAATGGGCGGTCGTGGACTCCCGCACGCCGCTTCGTCTTGGAAAACCTTTGCCGCTGATTCCCTTTGTCTTTCATGGGCCGAAACATTCCCTGCCGAAAGTGGATAAACTTCCCTTGGCGGATATTATCGCGATCAACCTCGACCATTACCGCCTCAATGCCGACTATAAACACGGTCTTCATTTTACTGCTCTGCCTACCGCATACGTCAGCGGATTTGACAAGACTTCCAACCTTCGTATTGGCAGCAGCACGGCATGGGTGGCGGAAACTCCCGGTGCCACGGCGGGCTATCTGGAATTTCATGGGCAAGGGCTGACTACCTTTGAACGGGCGATGGCGCAAGACGAGCAGGACATGGCCGTGCTTGGGTCACGGATGATGGAAGAACAAAAGCGCGTCGGCGAAACGGCGGCTTCCATCGAACTCCGGCAAAGCGGCGAAAATGCCGTGCTGTCTGCCATATCATTGAGCATCAGCGAATCCCTGTCGCAAGTCTTGCGGTGGGTCTATTGGTGGAACTCCACCGAACCGACACCGGCTGGTATTGGTGACAAAACCGTGCTGGTGACTCTTAACGCTGATTTCAGTCTCAACGGAATGGCGAGCACGGAAATTACCGCCGTCGTCGCCGCATGGAAGGCCGGGGCCATCAGCCGGGACACCATGTTTGACTTGTTCCGTATGGGTGATGTCCTGCCAGTCGGTCGTAGCAACGAAGATGAGGCCAAACTCGTCGCCGCCATGCCGCAACCTCCGCCGGTCGCGGCTGATCCCGGCGCGGTCACGCTGCCTGCTCCCGCTCCGGCTGGCACCGCACCGGCACAACTACCAACCAAAAACCTCTAAAACTTTATGGCACTAAAATTCAAATTCAAAACCAAGGATGAGATTCCCGCCGAACTGCAATCCCTGTATGTCGAGCGCGACGGCGCTTGGATGCTGGACGCCGAGGGCGTCGTCGAGAAGTCCAAGCATGANNNNCCGCCCGTGCCGAATGGGAAAAGACGCATGGCGTCGTCGTCGCCGAACGCGACGCCCTGACTGGTCGCCTGACTGCCATCCAGATTGATCAAGCCGTCGTCACGGAAGCAACCAAGCGCGGTCTCCGCGCGACGGCGCTGCCTGACATCACTTCTCGCGCCCGCCAGTCGTTCAAACTTGTCAACGGCGTGCCGCAGGCATTCGAGGCGGACGGGCAGACTGCCCGCATGGGCAAGGATGGCCCGATGACTTTGGCCGAATGGGTGGATGCGTTGGTGTCCGACGCACCGCACTTATTCGAGGCAAACGCTGGCGGCGGTGCCGCTGGCTCTGGTGGCGGTGCTGCCGGCAACCGGTCTGTGAAGAATCCATTCCGCAAGGAAAGCTGGAATCTCACGGAGCAAATGAAATTGCAGAAATCCGATCCGCAACTTGCCGCACGCCTCAAGGCGTCGGCATAACCGGGTCATAACCACATTATACACTTATGGCAAAGACTCAATTAGCCGACATTATCATCCCCGCACAGTTCGCCGCTTACGTTATCCAACGGACGGCGGAGAAATCGGATTTGTTTCTCTCTGGCATCGTCCAGGCAAATCCTGATTACGACACCCGCGCCGCGCTCGGTGGCACACAGGTCAATATGCCGCATTGGAACGACTTAACGGGACTTCGCCAGCCGTTAAGCGACTCGTCACCGCTCGTCACGGTGAAGATTGCGGCGGATCAAGACATCGCCCGCATTCATAACGACGGCAATGCGTGGTCGTGGAATCATCTGGCTACCGTCGTCTCCGGTGACGATCCGGCATCGGCGCTGGCGGACTTCATGGCCGGCTACTGGAACCGTCAAAACCAGTATATGCTGATCTCGTCCCTCAAAGGCGTGTTCGCCTCGCCCGGCATGGCGGGCAACCTCTTGGCGATTCAAAGCGAAAGCGTCGCCAACCAAACGACCGCCACGCGCCTGAACGGCTCTACGTTCGTGGATGCGACGCAACGCCTCGGCGATTGCGGCGACCGGCTGGTGGCCGTGGCGATGCACTCGGCGACGGAAGCGGCGCTTCGCAAACTTGACTTGATTGATTTCATCCCCGACAGCCAGGGTGAGGCGCAAATCCGCACGTTCCAAGGCCGTCGCGTCATCGTGGACGATGGTTGCCCGTCGCGCGCTGGCACGACTGACGGCGTGGTTTATACCTCCTACCTGTTCGGCGAAGGTGCGTTCGGCATGGGTTCTGCCGACTTGAACGGTCAACCCGTGGAGGGTGGTCATGGCACGGAAGGCTTTGAAATGTCGCGTGACGCACTGAATAGCGACACCAACCTGATCAACCGTCGCCGTTTCATCCTCCATCCTCGCGGCGTCAAGTTCACCAGCGCGAGCGTGGCGGGTGCCAACCCGACCAATGCCGAATTGGAAAACGCGGCCAACTGGACGCGGGTTTGGGAAAACAAAAATGTCCGCGTCGTCGCGGTCACTCACAACATCTGAACCAAAGGCGTGCCGGTGTCCGCATCGGCACGCCGATTTAACCACATAAATTTATGGGCAAACTTTTACCTCGCGGTTTGGAGCGGATTCGTTCGGGTGAACAAA
>PLYV01000138.1 GCA_003151855.1 Limisphaerales bacterium
TCATCAACGGCCAGATCGCGCCGGCAGGCGTGAACCGCTACCGGTTTTACGCCGCGCGCGGCCAGCACCTAATCATCGCAGCGGACGCGCGGCGGCTGATTCCGTATCTCGCCGACGCCGTGCCCGGCTGGTTCGAGGCCACGCTCACGCTGCTCGATTCCAAGGGCAAGGAAGTGGCCAGCGCCGAGCGCTACCGTTTTCATCCCGACCCGGTGCTGCATTTTGAAGCGCCGCGCGACGGCACCTATACCGTCGAGGTGCGCGACTCGCTGTATCGCGGCCGCGAGGATTTTATTTACCGCCTGACCATCGGCGAACTGCCATTCGTCACCGGCATTTTCCCGCTTGGCGGCAAGGCCGGCGAAAAAACCACCGTCGCGCTCACTGGCTGGAATCTGCCGGAAAAACAAATCACCGTGGACAACTCCGCCGCCGAGCCGGGCGTGATTTCGCTGCAGGAAAATTTCTTCAATCCCGTGCCGTTCGCCGTGGACGACCTGCCGGAAATTTCCGCCAACGGAAATAATCATTCCGGCGAAACCGCGCAAAGCGTCACGCTGCCGGTCGTCATCAACGGCCGCGTCAGCCAGCCAAACGAGGCGGAAGTCTTCAAGTTCAGCGGCCAGACCGGCCAGTCAATCGTCGCCGAAGTTTTGGCGCGCCGGCTGGATTCGCCGCTGGATTCTTTTTTGCGGCTGACCGATTCCACCGGCAACCAGATTGCGTTCAATGACGACTTTGAAGACAAGGCCACCGGCCTCGAAACCCATCACGCCGATTCCTATCTCACCGCCACGCTGCCGTCGGACGGCACTTATTTCCTGCATCTCACCGACACGCAGGCGCAGGGCGGACCGGAGTTTGCTTTTCGCCTGCGCATCAGCGGGCCGCAGCCGGATTTTGCACTGCGCGTCGTGCCGTCGAGCTTGAGCCTGCGCGCGGGCATGAGCGCGCCGGTGACGGTGTTCGCGTTGCGCCGCGACGGTTTTACCAACGCAATTGATTTGAATTTGAAAAATGCGCCCGCCGGATTTTCGTTGAGCGGCGCGAAGATTGCCGCCGGCCAGGACAAGGCGCAGTTCACCTTGAAAGCGCCCGCGCAGCCGATGGAAAAACCGGTCGCCATCAGCATCGAAGGCCGCGCGCAAATTAACGGAAAACCGATTTCTCACACCGCCGCGCCGGCGGAGGACATGATGCAGGCATTCATTTATCGTCACCTCGTGCCGTCGAAGGAACTCGCGGTGACGGTGATCGGCCAGCCGCGCCCGGCGTTGCGCGACAGCTTCAAGATCGCCAGTCCGGTGCCGGTGAAATTTTCGCCGGGCGGCACGGCGCGCGTGAAGGTGACCGTGCCGCCGGGAAACAATTTTTCTGAACGGTTCGTGCTGGAATTGGAAAACGCGCCGGAAGGCATCGCGCTGGCCAACGTCGTGGCCACGAACAACGCGCTGGAACTCGTGTTCGCCTGCGACGCGGAAAAGGCGAAGCCCGGTGCGACGGGAAACCTGATCTGCTCGGTGATGCCAAAAAATCTGGCGGTGAAAAACCCGCAGAAGAAATCCGGCAACCAGGCCAAACGCGACTCTGCCGCGACATTGCCGGCGATTCCGTTCACCATCACGGCCCAATAGTCATAGCGGAAAATCGCGATTCTCGTCGGGCATCACCACTTCGCGGCGCGCGGCGGGAGCCGGCACCGGTTCGGGAATCCTGGTTTCGACAACGGCTTCTTCCTCGGCCAGATCGGGTGTTTTCTCCACAAACGGAACTTCCTTTTCCAGTTCCGGCTTCGGCGGTTCAACCACCGGAGCGACGGCTTGAAGCGGCTTTTCCGTTTCGACGATTTTCGGCGCGGCAATTTCGGCGCGCGCCGGCACGCGGTTGGCGAGCGCAAGCAGCGAGATGGCCGAGGCGGCTTGGCGTTCCGCCGCTTCGATGCGCGCAAATTCGCCGTAGATTTCCGTGAGCGCCGGATTTTCCGCCAGCGGCAGTTCCTGGCCGGTGCCCGTGCGCATGGCAAGCAGGATGTCGTAGGCGTTGATGGTTTCGAGCGGGCGCGCGGGCACGAACGCGGCCTCGCCACCGGCGGTTTCGGTGACGAGCTGCTTGTGCGCGAGCGTGTGGAGGACGGATTGCGTGAGCCGGCTGGGAATGCCGAGTTCCGCCGAAATCTGCGGCACGGTGGCGGGGCGTTCGCCGTTGCGGAACCGCTGGCCGAGGCTGGTCATGATGCGCAGCGCGACGAATTCGCGGCCGCGCTGGTTCACGTTTTCGGCGAGCCGGTCTTGCAGATAGGCGGCGCGGTTCTGGTAGGCGTAAGCGATCTGTGCGCCGAAGAGCAGGATGAGCCAGACGATGTAAAGGCCGCCCATGACGAGCACGATGAGGAAGAGATTTCCGTAGAACAGGTTGGCGCTGAACGCGCGCTGGACGAGGAGAAAGCCCAACTGGTTGTAGCCGTGCAACGCCGCGCCGGCGACCAGGCCGCCGATGCAAGCCGCGCTGAATTCCACCTTGGTGTTGGGCGTGAGCTTGTAAAACAGCGCGAGCATGAAGCTGATGATGGCGATGGGCAGGGCGTGGGCATAGAGCGGCGCGAGGAATGGTATGGATTCGATCAGGCTGCGCGTGTGTTGCAGATGCAGGCGACCGGTGAAACCCAGTGCGCCGACGAGCAGCAGCGGGCCAAGCGTGAGGATGGCCCAGTAGAGCATGATCTGCAGCCGCCAGTTGCGTCCGCGCGTGACGCCCCAGATGTCGTTGAAGGTCTCCTCGATGCCGCGCAGCAGCGAGATGGCGGTGAACACGAGGAACACAATTCCGGTGAAACCGAGGGTGCGCGCGGCGCTGCTGGTCTTCTGGATCAAATCATGGATCCAGCGGGCAACTTCCATCTGGGTGTTGGCGGTCTGCGCCGGGCCGGCATCAACCACGGCGGCAGCGTTGGTGGCGGTTTGGTTGTTGGCGGAAGTGTTTTCGGCGACATCATTGGTGGTGGCCAGCAGCACCGTGTTGGTGTTCATGCTGATCGAATTCGTCGGGATGTTGGCCGGCGGCGCGAGGCTGGAAACGGTTCGTTCGACAAACTGGTCGAGTTTTTCCACATCGGTATCCTTGAGCAGCGTGCTGACGACGCTGAAGGCGACCACGAGCAGCGGGATGAGCGCGAGCAGCGTGGAATAAGACAGCGCCGAGGCGCGCACCAGGCAGCGGTGGCGGACGAACTGCCGGATCACCAGCACCCAGAAATGCACGAAGCGCTCCAGTCGGCCTTCGAGGAGAAAAATCTCATCCTCCGCATTGGCGGCGGCACCGGAAATGATTTTAATGAGACGGGAAATCCGTTTGCTGGGCATGACGCGGACACGCTAACAAAGCGCGCGGACAAGTCAACGGCGCGCAAAGACTGGACGCGGACGCGCGGAATTGCACAATGTCCGCAACGCATCCGTAGCTCAATTGGATAGAGCTTCTGACTTCGGATCAGATGGTTGCAGGTTCAAGTCCTGCCGGATGCACCATATATTAAATATTGGGGTTTCTGTAATGGCCGTTTTGATCGAAAAGGAATTAGCCATGTCTGTTCATGGAGATGACGACGGCTGCGTTTCATATGCGGTGTTACACGAGTCTCAACAATATGATACTCGTCATATATCAAGCGAACCCGCGTTGCGGTAATTTTCACCAAGATTAGCCGAGTTCAGCTAGATTTGGTTTATAGTCTGTCTAGGTGTGTATTTGGGTTTGCAGCTTCAGGAAGGCAGTTTGGGCCAAGCCAAAGACAACTTTCTACGGCTAAAGGTATGTGTCATCGTGAAAACTATATTGCAACAGGTAAACTCAAGTAATAATTTGACCCATTGGAATGAATCGCCCGTGGATGCTTCACAAAAGAAATCCGGCAGAGATGCTTTGGGCCGCCACGCTGCATCAACCCGCAGGGTTGAGATCGGCAGCGTGTCCATGGCTATGAAAGCCAAATTGACTATTCCCATCACCATGATTGCGGGCAATTTAGTTTGTCTGGTGCAATCCGCTCAACGGCAACTGTCCGTTCCCCGAGGTTTTTCAAAGCTCGTTGCGGCGGTTTCCCTGACGATATTGGGAGGCCTGTGGTTTTCTGGTTTGACCGCACTGGCGGCGGACGAAATCTGCGCCTCCTGTGGTCAGCAGGTGAGTATCAGCGGGGACTTTGCGCATTGGAAAGACAATGCGTCCACCCCTGTCGAAGGTGCCGGTGACAATGCAGCGGCCTTTCGCGAAGACATCAATGGAAAAAGTTTCGAGATCACCATCGCCCATTTGCCCGCCGGCAAATACACCGTCACCATCGGCGCAGTGGAAACCGTGGCGGGCGCGGCGGGTGAACGCGTGTTCGACGTGACTTCGGGCGACGTCGTGCTGGCCAAAAATTTCGACATCTTTGCCACGGCAGGCGGCGCGCGAAAAGTAGCTTTCATCAACGGTGCCGTTGAGCATGAGGATGATTCCCTCAAGGGACCGCTGAAGATTTCGTTTTCGGCGAGCAAGTGGATCGCGAAATTTAATACGTTCGAGATCAAGAATGCCTCGGGTGCTTCGGTTGTCGCGTTCAGCGCTTCGGAAATGGCAGATCCTTTTTCTGCCGCCGCGATGCGTGTTCCGGAAATCACCGATCCGCCCATTTGGCGCGATGCGTCAAAACCATTGAAAGCACGGGCGGATGATTTGATCCGCCGGATGTCGCTGGCCGAAAAGGTGGCGCAGTTGGCGAACGGCGCGCCGGGCATTTCGCGGATTGGGCTGCCAGCCTACAATTATTGGAACGAAGCGCTGCACGGCGTCGCGAACAGTGGCGTGGCCACCGTGTTCCCGGAACCGGTCGGCATGGCTTCCACCTGGCATCCGGAATTGCTGAAGCAGGAGGGCAACGTCGTGGGCATCGAAGGCCGGGCCAAGTTCAACGACTATACCACCAAACATAACGGCGACGCGAAATGGTGGCTCGGGCTGACGTTCTGGACGCCGAACNNGCTGGGGCCGCGGCCAGGAAACTTATGGCGAGGATCCGTATCTCACGGGCACCATCGGCGTGGAGTTCATCAAGGGATTGCAGGGCGACGACCCCAATTACATGCTGGCGATGGCGTGCGCCAAGCATTACGCGGTTCACAGCGGCCCGGAAGCGGATCGCCATCGCTTCAATGCTGTGCCGACCGAGCGCGATTTATATGAAACGTATCTGCCGCAGTTCGAGCGGGCGGTGCGCGAGGGAAAAGTGGGCGGAGTCATGGGTTCTTACAATGCGGTGAATGGCGTGCCGGCCTGCGCGAGTTCCTTCCTGCTCGGCGATCTGTTGCGCAAGCAATGGGGGTTTGACGGTTACATCGTCTCGGATTGCGATGCGATTCATGACATCTGGGGAAAACAACAGCATCATTATGTGAACACGCCGGAAGAGGCGGCGGCGGCGGCGGTGAAGGCCGGCTGCAATCTCTGTTGCGGCGGCGATTACAACGCCTTGGTGCGCGCGGCGCAAAAGGGGCTGATCACCGAAAAGGAAATTGATCAGGCGCTGTATTACACCTTATGGACCCGCTTCCGGCTCGGGATGTTTGATCCGGCGGAGAAGGTTCCGTATTCGACCATCACCATCAAGGACAACGATACCCCCGAGCATCGGCAACTCGCCTTGCAGATCGCGCGGGAATCGCTGGTGTTGCTGAAGAACGACGGCATCCTTCCGCTCAACCGCGCCAAGATCAAACGCATCGCCGTGGTCGGCCCCAACGCCGCTTCGGTGGGGATGCTGCAAGGCAATTACAACGGCTCGGCGTCGCATCCGGTGACCGTGTTGAACGGCATCAGGGACTTGGCCGGGACGAACATCAACGTGACTTACGCCCAAGGTTGTCCGCTTACCACTGAGCCGATCCGGGGTTTTGGCCGGCAGCCATCGCCCCAGACTCGTCCGCTGCCGGAACTTCAGGCGGAAGCCATCAGCAATGTGCTTGCTGCCGACATCGTCATCTACGTCGGCGGCATCACGCCACAGCTTGAAGGCGAGATGCACGACCGCACCAGCATTGAGTTGCCCCAGGTGCAGGAGGATCTCGTGCGCGCACTTCACGCCACCGGCAAACCGCTCATCATGGTCAACGGCAGTGGTTCCGCCATCGCGCTGCCGTGGGAAGCCAAACATTTACCGGCGATTCTACAGGTCTGGTATCCGGGCGAGGAAGGCGGCCGCGCTGCAGCCGAAGTTCTCTTCGGCGATATCAATCCTTCCGGCCATCTCCCGGTGACGTTTTACCGGGCCACGGCGGATCTGCCCAGTTTCACGGATTACTCCATGAGCAACCGCACCTACCGTTATTTCAGCGGCAATCCGTTGTATGCGTTCGGTCACGGCTTGAGCTATACCAAGTTCGATTACAAGAGCGGCAAACTGGAGTCGAAGAAAATCGCCGCGAATGGCACCGCGAAAGTGACGTTCACCATGAAGAACACCGGCAAGCGCGATGGCGACGATGTGGCGCAGGTCTATTACCGTCACGTCAACTCCCGCGTTCCCCAGCCGAAACTCGCGCTGTGCGGTTTCGCCCGCGAGCATCTGAAACGCGGCGAATCCAACCAGATCACGATTGAAGTCCCCGCTGAACGGCTGCGCTACTGGGATACCCAGAAAAAGCAGTATGTGGTTGAGCCGGGTGACTATGAGATTCTCGTCGGTGCGGCATCGGATGACATCAGGCTGAAATTGTCCATGACAATCACCGCCCAGTGAGACAAGTCAACAACAACACAAAACAACTATGCGAAACATTCTTAATCAAACCCTAACTCTCGGTGCAACTGTTTGCGCTTTGACCTTCGTGACCGGCTGCCAGAGCCATGATCAAGGCTCAACGCAAGCTTCAGCACAACCAGCGCCGGCTGCGCCGGTCGTGGCGGCGGTTCAGCCCCCGGCCGCGCCGGCGGTGGCCATCGCGCAGGGCGTCATTCGGATCAAGGCCGGGGCCTCCGAGCCGTTCAAGGATTCCAGCGGCAACGTCTGGCAGGCCGAAGTGGGTTTTGACGGCGGCGACGTGGCAGAACGCGACGCGGAAACGGCCATCGCGAACACCAAGGACGCCGGGCTTTATCGGTCGGAACATTATGGGATGAACTCCTTTTCCTGCGCCGTTCCCAACGGCAAATACCTGGCCAAACTTCACTTCGCCGAAACCTTTGAAGGTATCTCCGGCGCGGGCGAGCGTGTTTTCTCCTTCAACGTCCAAGGGCACGAGTTCAAGGATTTTGACGTCTTCGTCAAGGCCGGCGGATCAAACCGCGCCTACATTGAAGCCGTGCCGGTGGAAGTCACCAACGGAAAATTCACCATTACTTTCACGAGCAATGTTGAAAATCCCCAGATTAACGCGATTGAGATTGTGCCGCAGTCATAATTTGGCCCGGTAATTTTCGCGCACGGCAGAAATCTGCCGGATCTACAGGCTGCCCAAAGTCGGGCAGCCTGTTTTGATTTGAATCCGAACTCCGAGCGGTCAGCCCAAAGTAGCGGCGACGCCATCGTCGCACTTTTCCGATCAACGTAATATGAATGGTTCTGCTTAAACGGGTACGGCCAGCTTCTTGATGCGCGAGATGTTGTCCCGCACTTCGGCAAGACTTTCGCAGCCGATGGAAAAACAATGCACCGCGTCCTTGGTGAGTGCATAGCGCAAGGCTTCATTGTGGCGGTCTTCAACCAGGCTGCCTTCGCCCAGGATTTTGATGCCGATGACCCCTTTGCCGTTGGCTTTCATCTCCTTCAGGACCGGCAGGACGACTTCGGGTTCGTCGTCCATGCGCTCCCCGGCGGGATTGATCCGCGCCATGCAAATATCCAGCCACGGATTTTTGGCGGCCACTTTCAGCGCTTCAACCGAATGACAACTGATCCCCACCGAGCGCAGAACCTTCTTTTGCTTGGCTTCGGCCATGATCTCCATGGAACCTTTGTCCACCTCATCCCAATCGGGTCTCATGCGGGTGTGGAGCAGGAGGATGTCAATGTAATCGGTGCCGAGTTCCTGGAGAAACCGGTCAATGTCCTCCTTGGTTTTCTTGGCTGTCCAGGCGTCGGTTTTGGTGAGAATGGTCACCTTGTCGCGCGGGATTTTCTTCAGCGCGGCCTTGACCGCGTCGTGGGTGCCGTAGGAATCGGCGGTATCCCAGAAGAAAATTCCCTTGTCATAGGCCGCTTTCAACATATCCGCGACTCCTTCGACGCCGAGCGCCCGAAGCTGGTTGGAACTTTGCCCTGCGCCGTAGGTGCCGGTGCCGACTCCCATCCGGGACACTTTGATCTTGGCGGGGCCGAGTTCAATCACATCGGTTGCGTGGCGAATGGTTGTATTTTCGGTCTCAGCGCAACCGGCTTCGAACGGCAAAGTTGCGGCGGCGGCTCCGAAGGCCAGCGAACGGCCTAGGAATTCTCTTCGGTTAATCTTCATGGTGTCTTTGGTGTTCTTCAGTGGAGATTAGATTCGAGGCTTGCCCGGAACAAGCTCGCCGGGAGTTTTTTTATTTCTCATCGGGATCGGGTGGTGTGGATACTGGTTTTGCGACCAGTTTTAACGCTTCGAGGTTCATGCTATGCACCGCCACTCGCGCCCGGGCCAGCGCCTCTTTCGAGCCGGAACCGGCCGCTTCCAACCCGGTCAGAAACTGCGCTATTTCTTCCGCCAATCTGGCGGATTTGGAATCCGGACGGTGGCAAGGCGCGCAAACGGAAGTTGAACCGGTGAGCATGGCCGTGGTGGCCGACTTCATCGCATGGCTGGAGTGGCAAACCGTGCAGCCTGGACGGCGCGGAGTGTTGAACAACTTGCCGTGCCGCGAATCAGCGAACGCCTCCGCCGTGGCCGCATGGCACTTGGCGCAGGTTTGGGAAACCCGCTGGGGACTGGCTGTGGACAGCGGATCGCTGATGGCTCGGGTGTTGTGAACGCCGTGGCAATCTACACATTCGGCGGCACGCTTGCGGCCGGCGGCGAGCCGTTGGCCGTGAACGCTGTTTGTGTATTGGGCCAGTTGATCCACGCGAATCTGCGGCTGGTATTTGCCCATGAAATTGGTGTTGCTGTGGCAACGCCCGCAGAATACGGGGATGTCCCGGCGTTGGACTCGAAGTTTGAAGCCGCGACTCGCACTCATCGCGACGTTCTGATCGCTTTCGCGCGGATCGCCGCCATGGCAACCGGCGCAACTGATCGCATTGGCGAAATGGATGTCATTGGTGAACCGCAGGCTCATCCCTTCCATGACGCGGTGACAATCGAAGCAGGAATCCTCGCCCGCCCAAGCGGCGCAGCCCAGCAGCAGGCACAGCCCAACCAGAATCGTTCTGCGCCAGCACACTTCAAATTTCACAGCGCTTCCAGTCATTTGGCTTCGGCAAGCTTGTAACCCAGCAATGGCAGCATGGTCTGCGCATAGCGCGCACCCAACTCCCGATAGCCAGCCGGAGTGAAATGCAGATGGTCGGGGCGGCCAGGGCATTCCGCCGAGGAAACGATGTGCGCGGTGGGGATCGTCTTGGGCAGGTTGTCGATGATCTGGTTCATGCTGGCGCAAGCGCCTTTTTGATCCGCCCGCACGAGTTCACCCACGATCAGCGGCACGTCGGCCGCTTTAAGATTCAAGTCCTTGAGCAGATTGTCATAAATGCCTTTGACCTTGTTGGGCCATTGCTTGTCACCGGTGTTTGATTCGCCCTGATGCAACAGGATGCCTTTGATGACGCCGTCTTTCTGGGCCAGCTTTGCCATCGCGACGAGGTGCTGATAGGGATTGCCGCTATAGGTGGCGATGGTGTTGGTCATCCAATTCGGCGCGGTCGCGGCATAGGACTGAAAGGTGTCTTTCTCGAACAGCTCGATTTTGCAGCCGCCGACGGAAACGTTGAGGATGCCCACCGTGATGTTGGGCGGCAGGTTGGAAACCAGCGTGCGGCCAAAATAATCCGCCGGGCCGATGCCTGCCGAAGGCCGGCACAACGGCGGGACGGCCGGATACCAATTGCCCTTGATCCTGCCCTGACTCGGGAAATCCACGGCAGCCAGCATTTGAAAACGTTCATCCACCGGCCCCTTGTCTTGATCTTCAATTCCCGGAAAGCCTTCCATGTTGGACTGTCCGAAACAGAGAAAGACAAAACGTTTGCTCGCAGTAGAAGATGTGTTTGGCGTGGTGCAACTGGTCAGGCTGCACAGGATCAAACCGGCGAGCAGCAAAACTCCGGAGAACAGTTTCATAAATAATTGGTTTCAGTGTGGAGCCGTGGCCACGCGAATCACCGCGTCGAAAGCCGGCTTGGGTTGATTATTTTCGTCGAACAGCAGCGGGCGGCCTTGTCTGCGCCAGGAGACGCCATCGTTCACCCCCCAGAACGTGACCACCTTCACGGATTTTTCATGTTTCACAAACGCGCGGAAGAGTCCGGAGTAGGCGTCGGCCAGTTTTTTGTCGGCGTCACTCACCAAGCCGCCCTGGGTGGTTTCGGCGTTGGCGGCCACATCCGCGCCGTTGCTGTGCTGGCCGCCCCGCGCACTGTTGACGTCCAGTTCGGTGATGTGAATGGGCAGGCCCAATGTTTCCAAATCTGTCAGCACTTCGTCTTCCTCTTCAAAGCTTGGCGAGCTGACGCTGACGTGGGTTTGGGAACCAATGGCCATGACCGGCACACCTTGCGCCTGGAGAGACTTGATCAAAGTGATGAGTTTTTTGCGTTTGCCCGGATTCTCCAGCGAATAATCATTGTAGCGCAGGATCGCCTTGGGATCCGCTTCGTGTGCGTATTCAAATGCCTTGGCGATGAAGTCTGGCCCGATGATTTGTTCCCACGGCGAGTTGCGCAGGATGTTCGTGCCGCCGTCGGCAACGGCCTCGTTCACGACGTCCCAGACCTTGATCTTGCCCTTGTAACGGCCGACCACGGTGGCGATGTGTTCGTGCATCCGCGCCAGCAATTCTTCGCGGGACGCGTGCGGCCCGTTCAGGTTAAAACCACCAAAGCCACCACCAAACCGTCGTCTGCCGAATCCATTTGTCCCGGGAGCGTCCGTGGGCGGGAGTGAGAGCGCAGAAGCGTTCGTCATCCCGGGCGGCAGATTGGTTCCTTGGAAAACCCAGTTGGGCGTCTGGGCGTGCCAGACGAGCGTGTGCCCCACGAGATACAGATGGTTGCGCAGACCGAAATTCGCGAAGGCGTCGGCCGGGCCAAAGTTGTAGCCGTCCGGTCCGGGTTCTGGATGAATGAATTCCCACTTCAGGTCGTTCTCCGGGACAATCTGGTTGAATTGTTCCAAGACGACCGCCGTGTCTTTTTCAACCTGTGTCAGGTTCCGGTTGACGTTTTCGGCCAGGAGCGAGGTGCCGGTGGCAACCGTGCGGTTGATGGCCGTGCCGACAAGGAAATGATTCTTATAGGCGTCCTTGAGTGTCGCGGGCTGGCTCGGATCGGCGGTGGCGCAGCCGGCCAGCAGTGCTGTCACTGCGAACAGGCCGAAGCACAAGCCGATGTGTGGGTTGTGATTTTTCATTTTTTGCGGGTGCCGCAACATTTTCATGGTTGAAGTGGCCGTTGAACAGATAATTACAGCCCAAATCCTTGCCGCCAAGCCGAAGACATTGACATCAATGCACCGGCAACAGTCCGGCAAAATTTCATGCAATTTAATCTCTCTATTGACCTTGTTGGAAGATTGCTTGAAGCTGGATCAGATTGCCATATGACGTTTATCGTATTGGATTGCGGGCGGATTTTTTTGAAACTGTCTTCAAACCAACCAAGCCCATTACGAATGGAAAACCGCCATTGCATCCAGTTCCATGAATCAAAACAAATTTCTAGTCACCTGCATGCTTGCCGCGACAGCGCTCCACCCCAGCGATAAATCAATTCCATGAAACATTTGCCGATCAGATCCATGAAAAAATCACTCATTGCTTCCGTCCTGATTATCACCAGCAGCCTAGCCACGCAAGCTGCGCCAACCGGCTTGGACAAAGTTGGACAATTGCAGCCGGTCGTCCAAGCTGCCGACGGTTTTTCCTACGCGAGGTTGGAAAACGGCGTTCAGCTTCGCGCCAACGGCGTCACGAAAAACATCCTGTTTTACGGGCCGACCACCGTTCGCGTGAACGCAAATCTCGGTGAGACTTACGCCGTTCAGCCCAGCATTGTCGTGGTCACCAATCCCGCCGCGGTCAAATTCACAGTGGAGGAATCCGCCGACGCTCTGACGCTCGCCTCGCCAAAACTGCGCATTGTCGCCGACAAGAAAACCGGCGCGGTCGCGTTCTATGGCGCGGACGGACGGCTGCTCACGCGCGAGCGGGCGGAGAATTCCATCGAACTCAAAAAGGTGATGATCTCCGGCGCGCCGACTTACGCGGCCACGCAGAGCTTCACGCTTTTTCCCGACGAATCGCTCTACGGCCTCGGCGAATACAACGAGCCTTACATGGATTATCGCGGCAAGAAGGTGAAGCTCGTCCAGACCAACATCGGCATTGTCGTGCCGATGCTCGTTTCCACCCGGCGCTACGGCATCATGTGGGACATCTACTCGAAGGCGTTTTTCACGGATGACGACAGCGGCGCAACCTTTTCGGCTGAGAGCGCGCCGGCGGGCATGGATTATTATTTCTTCGCCGGGGACAACTTGGACGACGTCATCGCCGCCTATCGCCAGCTCACCGGCCCGGCGCCGATGTTTCCGAAAGCCGCGTTCGGTTTATTCATGAGCAAGGAGCGTTACAAGACGCAGGATCGCGTCGTCGAAGTCGCGCAGAACTTCCGCAAGGAAGGCTTCCCGCTCGATTACATGGTGCAGGACTGGCAATACTGGGGCAGCGACCACGACGGCACCTGGAGCGGCATGATCTGGAACAAGGAGCGTTATCCTGATCCGGCGGCGATGACCAAATCACTTCACGATATGCACATGAAGCTGATGATTTCGATCTGGCCTTCCATCGGCAACGACACCGAACTGGCGCATGAACTCGACGCCAAAAATCTGCGCTTCAAACCGCTGCACTGGATTTCCAAGAAAGCCCGCATTTACGATGCTTACAGCGCCGAAGGCCGGGCGATCTATTTCAAATACATTAAAAGCGGACTGCTCGACGTCGGCGTGGACGCGCTTTGGATGGACGGCACGGAAGTGGAAGTCGGCGGCGCGTGCCACGATGCCAATCAAGTGGAAGCCGACATCAAGCATCTCGGCACAAATGCGATGGGCGACTTCACGCGCTACTTGAATTCCTACAGCCTGCTGACGACCAAGGGCACTTACGAAGGCCAGCGCGCCACGAGCAACAAACGTGTTCTCACGCTGACGCGCTCGTCATGGACGGGACAACAACGTTACGCCGCGCTGCCGTGGGACGGCGATACGACGGCCAGTTGGAGTTCGCTGCACAATCGGATTTCCGGCGGCATCAATGTCGCCATGTCCGGCCAGCCTTACTGGACGCAGGACACGGGCGGCTTTTTCGTGAACTACCCCGGCGGCGAAAAAAATCCCGAATACCGCGAATTGTTCGCCCGCTGGCATCAGTTCGCCATCTTCAATCCGCTCTATCGCATCCACGGCGCGAGCATCGAGCGCGAGCCTTACATTTTCAAAACGATTGACCCGGAAACTTACCAGTCGCTGCTCTCCGCCGCGCAACTGCGCTACCGGCTGTTGCCATACATTTACTCGCTTGCTTGGCAAAGCACCGCCAACGGCTACACGCTCATGCGCGGTCTGCCGATGGATTTCCCGGATGATTTGAATGTGCGCAAGACGGATGACGCCTTCATGTTTGGACCGGCGTTCCTCGTGCATCCGATTACCCACGCCATGTATCACGTGAGCGAACCGCCCGCGCCGACCATTTCTCAAGATTACCTACGGACGCCGGATGGTCAGCTCGGCCTCGCGGTTCAGTATTTCGACGGAATGAATTTTGAAAAACCCGCTGGCAAAACCGTGGACACCAAGGTGGAACATCGTTGGCCCGGGCCGCCGCTCGCCAATCCGCCGCCCGGCTTGAATGGTTTTGAAAATTTCTCCGGTCGCTGGGAAGGCACGCTCACCGCGCCCGAAGACGGCGAATACGAAATCGGCGTGGAGATGGACGACGGCGCGCGGCTTTGGCTCGACGGCAAGCTCGTGGTGGAAGATTGGGAACAAGGCCCGGCGCGTTACCGCAGCGCGAAAGTCACGCTGCAAAAAGATCAGAAGGTTTCGGTCAAACTGGATTACTTCCAGGGGGGCGGGGATCGCTATCTGCGACTGGCTTGGCGCACGCCCAGCCAGATTCGCGAACTGGCCAACACCAAAAACGGTTTGAACAACTCGATGGAAACCTACCTGCCGCAGGGCGCGGACTGGTATGACTTCTGGACCAACGAACGCTTCACCGGCGGACAAACCGTCAAACGTGTTTGCCCGATGGACATCCTGCCGCTTTATGTCCGCGCTGGAACCATTGTGCCGATGGGGCCGGTCGTGCAATACGCCACCGAACAGCCGGAAGCGCCGTATGAAATCCGCATTTATCCGGGTGCGGATGCAAAATTCACCATCTACGAAGACGACAACGAAACCTACAATTACGAAAAAGGCCAGCGCGCCACCTACGACCTCGTCTGGAACGACGCGGCGAAAACGCTGACGGTTGGCGCGCGCCAAGGTTCGTTCCCCGGCATGGTGGCCGAGCGAAAACTCAATGTCGTCCTCGCCAGCCCCGGCCAGAACGAAGGCCTCAAAGACACGGAGAAATCCGTTCAATCCATCACCTACACCGGCAAGCAAGCCGTTGTGCAATTCTGAGGATGATGCTGGCAAACACCTTTGCTCGATGAAGCTTTTCATCTGTAGTCTCATCAGTCTCGCGCTTGCCGCTGTTTCGGCCGGGGCTGCGCCCAACCCTGTTCAATCCTTCAGTAAGGACGCGGACGGTGTGACTCTGCGCATGAGTCCGGGCGTGTTGAAATTGCAGGTCTGCGACGCGCGCATCATTCGTGTGTTCTATTCGCCGGACGGGCAGGCCGCTCCGGCGAAAAGCTTCGTCATCACGCGTAAGTGGAAGCCGGTGTCCTTCAAGGTTCGCGAGGATGCGAAGGCGGTCACGGTCTCGACCGACCGGCTCCGGGTCATCGTGAACCGAGCCACCGGCGCGCTCACGTTTCTCGATGCGGCAGGCAAGCCGCTGCTCACGGAAGCGGCCGACGGCGGGAAAACGCTCACGCCAGCCACGGTCGGGCCGGAGCGGACGCACCGCGTGGAGCAGGTTTTTCAGAGTCCGTCTGACGAGGTGCTCTACGGCCTCGGCCAATATCAGGACGGTCTGTGGAACTGGCGCGGTATTCCGCTGGAGCTCCGTCAGGTCAACACGCAGATCGCTGTGCCGATGATGCTTTCCAGCAAAGGCTACGGCCTGCTTTGGGACAACGCTTCGCTCCTCGATTTCAATCCCGCCGACCAGCAGATCCCGCTCGATGGCAGCACGGCGCCCACCGCCACTGGCGACCAGCCGAAGGCGACCGAGGATCTCGTCAAGACGCCGATGGACACCACCAAGCTGGGCAGGAAAACCGGCACCTTCACCACGGGCGCGGCCGGCGACTACGTATTCTTGGCTAGGGACGGCAACCGCCGCAGCGACTTCGCCATCCTTATTGATGGCAGACAGGTGGCCGGCGTGGTCAACATGTGGACTCCTTACGCGTTGAGCGCGAAAGTCACGCTGCCCGCCAACACGACCGTCACCGTCGGCCTGCGCGGCGGCGGCGACAACGCGAAGCTTTTCGCCCGCCCGCTCGGTAACACGACGACCTTCCGCTCCCAGATGGGGGAGGCCATTGACTACACGTTTTTCTATGGTCCATCCGTGGACGAGATCGTCGGCGGTTACCGCAAGGCCACCGGGGCAGCGCCCCTCTGGCCAAAGTGGGCCTACGGTTTCTGGCAATGCCGTGAGCGCTACTCCAGCCAGCAGCAGATCGTTGATACGATTGCGGAATTCCGCCAGCGCCAAATCCCCGCCGATCTTTTCGTGCAGGACTGGCAATACTGGGGACCGCATGGCTGGGGTGCCTACCAGTGGGATCTCGGTGCCTATCCCGACCCGGCGCAAATGCTCAAGGACATCCACGCGCAGAACGCGAAATTTATGATCTCCGTCTGGTGCAACCCGCGCGGCAAGGCTGGCAAGGAACTCGCGCAGAACCGGCTGCTTCTCGGCGAATGGATTGACTTGTTCAACCCGAAGGGGCGCGAGCTTCGCTGGAAACACCTCAACGATGCTTTCTTCAAGATCGGCACCGACGCCTGGTGGGGTGACGCCACGGAGCCTGCCGACGACGGCGAAGGCATCGCGGGCCGCACGACCGCCCTTGGCTTCGGTGGCCGCGTGCGCAATGCGTATCCGCTCTTCGCCAGCCAGTCGCTCTACGAAGGCCAGCGCGCGACCGATCCCAACAAGCGCGTCTGCACCCTCACGCGCTCGGCCTATCCCGGCATGCAGCGCTACGCCGCCGCCGCGTGGTCGGGCGACATCAATGGCAACTGGGAAACCTTCCAGCGCCAGATCCCGGCGGGTCTGAACTTCTGCCTCACCGGCATCCCGTATTGGACGACTGACTGCGGCGGATTTTTCCACCCGCAGGATCAATACAAAAACGCCGACTACAACGAACTGCTCGCACGCTGGTTTCAGTGGAGCACGTTCAGCCCCATCCTGCGCATTCATGGCTACCAGACCGCGACCGAGATGTGGAAGTGGCTGCCCGAGACGCAGAAGATCATGCTCGCCTACGACCAGTTCCGGTATCGGATGCTCCCTTACAGCTACTCCGTGGCGTGGAAGGTGACGAGCGAGGGCTACACCATCATGCGCGCGCTGCCGATGGATTTTCCGAATGATCCGAAGGCGCTGGCGATTTCCGATGAGTATATGTTCGGCCCGGCGTTCCTCGTCGCACCGGTTACGGAGCCGGTGAGCAAATCCGCTGGTTCGCGCAAAGTCTATCTTCCAGCCGGCGCCGACTGGGTGGATTTCTGGACTGGCGAGAAATATGCCGGCGGTCGCGAAGTCGTCACACCCGCGCCGATGGAAACCCTGCCGCTGTATGTGCGCGTCGGAACCATCGTGCCGCTGGGGCCGGTCGTGCAATACGCGACCGAGCAGCCGGAAGCGCCGTATGAAATCCGCATTTATCCGGGTGCGGATGCCAAATTCACGATCTACGAAGACGACAACGAAACTTACAATTACGAGAAAGAACAACGCGCCACTTATGACCTCGTCTGGAACGACAAGGCGAAGACGCTGACTATTGGCGCGCGCAAGGGTTCGTTCCCCGGCATGGTGGCCAAGCGAAAACTTAACATCGTGCTGGCAGCGCCCGGCAAGAATGTTGGTTTCGCCGAGACGCTCGCCGACGCGAAGACTGTTGAATACACCGGACGAACCGTGAAGGTGAAACTTGGGCGCTGACATAAAGAGCAACTCCCGATTCAACTTGCCAGTTTTGGCGCTGGTTTTGATAGACGGAAGCGTGGCCTTTGCAGTGCGAATACAAACATCAGCCAATTCCAGATTTTCTTGGGCGCATGTCGTCCCTGACGAATGTCATATTTCCAATCGTCTGCCTTCTGGCATTTTCCCACGGCCAAACACCAACATTAACAATTTCTTTACCGTGGACGTGGCGGACGGCAACGGCATCCGAAGGAACGGATATCAAATCCGTTCGTGACAACGGGGTTGAACTACCGCAGTTCGCGCTTGGCACGGCACGGATTCTCAAACCAGACAAAATGAGAATAAACTTTGATTGGTGGAAATTATAAAAACAGGCTGATTATGTTCCGCGTCATCTTCATCGCGTTGCTGTTGCTCGGCACGGGCGTTTTCCCGTCGTTTGCGGCTGCCGAAAATTCAGGTCGAATCGAACTTGTCGAAAACTGGAAGCTCGCGTCCGCGACGGAAGCCTCGGCGGACGGCGCGGTGATTTCGGTTGCGGGCTTCAAGGATTCCCGCTGGCATCCGATTCGCCGGATGCCGGCGACGGTTCTCGAAATCCTTCAGGAGGACGGCGTTTATCCCAATTTGTATTTCGGAAAAAATCTACAGGAGAAGGTTCCGCAGGATTTATACAAGCGAGATTGGTGGTATCGCACGACCTTCAAAGCGCCCGCCGGCGAATGTTACACGCTTGAATTTCCGGGGATCAACTACCGCGCCGAAATCTGGCTCAACGGTCAGAAGATCGCCGACAGTAAACAAATTGTCGGCATGTATGCCGCGCACGAATTGAATGTCACGCCGTGGATCAAGCCGGGCGCGCGCAATGTGCTCGCCGTCAAGGTGACGCCGGAACGATTGATTGAAGATGTGGATGGCGTGGAACTGGCCGACAGTTGGTATGACTGGATCAACTGGAAATACATCGGCTACACGGGCAAGAAAAAATGGTATCCGGGCGTCGGCGTTTCGTTTCTGCCCGACCGCAACGCCGGCGTCTGGAAACCTGTTTATCTGCGGGTGACGGGCGCGGTTTTGGTCAATCATCCGCTCGTGAATTCGGATTTGTCGCTTGCCGACTCCACCGCCAAACTCACGGTTTTCGCCAGCCTGCGTAATCTCTCAACACAGGCGGTGAGTGGCACGTTGAAGGGAACAATTTCGCGGCCAGGCAAGCCGGCGATTAATTTCGAGCAGACTGTCACCAATCTTTCCGTCGGCGAGGAACGCGAGGTCGCGTTCGCACCGGAACAATTTTCAGAATTGGTCGTGAAGAACCCGGATCTCTGGTGGCCTTACACGATGGGCACGCCGGCGCTTTACGATCTTCAACTGGAGTTTGTGCGCAATGAAGCGCTTTCGGACCGTTCGCACCTGCGTTTTGGCATCCGCAAAATCACGTCGTTGCGCGACAACGACGAGAGTTTTCCCGACATCGGCAAGGGCGGAAATTTTTATTTGCAGGTGAACGGGCGCGATTTTCTCGTGCGCGGCGGCGACTACACGCCCGACCTTCTTTTTCGCTACGATCCCAAGCGTGAAGCAGACATTCTGCGTTATGTGAAGGATGCCGGCGTCAATTTTCTCCGCTGGGAATCAAAAATCTCCAGCGAGAACATTGTCGAGCTTGCCGATGAACAGGGCATTCCGGTCATGTTCGGCTGGATGTGCTGCAACCAATGGGAAAAGTGGAATCAGTGGAACGACGAAGATCGTCGCGTGGCTTTGGAAAGTCTCCGCTCGCAAATCCTGATGCTTCGCGCGCACGCGTCGGCGTTCGCCTGGGCAAACGGCAGCGACGGCCTGCCGCCAGAGGATATTCGCAAGGAATACCATCGGGTGATTGCTGATTTGCATTGGCAAAACGCGTCGGTGGATACTGTTTCTGCTTTTGCGAAAGGGCCGAGCGGCGAGAAAATGTGGGATGGCATTCGCATGGAAGGCCCGTATTGCTGGCGGCCGCCGAACTATTGGTTCAGCGGAAAATATCCCGCCACATGCGGCTCGACCGTCGAACAGGGCGACAACGAGCAGATTCCAACTTTGGAGAGTCTCAAAAAATTCATTCCCGCCGACAAGCTCTGGCCGATCAACGACACTTGGTTCATGCACGCGGGCGCGTGGGGCGGAAACAACACGCTCGCCAACATTCAACTGGCGTTGAAACATCGCTACGGATCTTTCCACCAACGTCGAGGATTTTGTGCGCAAAGCTCAAGTTGCCCATTACGAAAACACGCGTGCCCAGTTTGAACATTGGGCGGCGTGCGGCTGGGCCACCCACAAGATGGTTGCTTACTGGATGCTGAACAGCCACTGGCCTTCGTT
The DNA here is from genome assembly GCA_003151855.1 of Limisphaerales bacterium. GTDB lineage: Bacteria > Verrucomicrobiota > Verrucomicrobiia > Limisphaerales > UBA11358 > UBA11358. The sequence goes on from PLYV01000138.1 coordinate 19,888, forward strand.
CTACGGCAACCTTATTGATTATTTTCTGAGTCCCGGCGGATCTTACTACGGCGCGAAGAGAGGCTTGCGCCCGTTGTCGGTGGCTTTCGATTACTACGCGACCGGCGACAACAGCCAGGCTAGGATCATCGTTTTTAACCAGACTCCAGCCGACGTGCGTGGCTTGAGCGTCCGCGTCCGCATTTACGATCTGGATGGCAAGGTGCGCGACGACCGTTCCACCAACGGCATCGCGGTTTCATATAATGGCACGACGCAAGTGGTGACGCTGCCCCGGTATCCCGAAAGCACGCCGGTTTTCTTCGTGCGTTGCCAGTTGTTTGACGACGCGGGAAAACTCATTGTGGACAACACCTACTGGCAATCGCAGAAAGACGACGACCTCGGCGCGCGAGCGACATGATATGGTCATGACGTCTGCGGCAGGACAAATGGGCTGACATGACCGCGCTGAACACCATGCCGCCGGTAGCCGTCGAAGTGCAGGCGACGCAAATGAAGACTGGCGGGGAGAGCCTCGTCACGATCCGTTTGCACAATTCCACCGGGCACATCGCTTTTTTCGAGCGCGCCACCATTTCCGCCAAGCGCGATGGTAATGAAATCCTCCCGATCATTTACGATGATAATTACGTCACCGTTTTTCCCGGTGAAACCACCGAGATTCACGGAAGCGTTCAGAAGGACACCAAGCCGCACTGGGCGAAACTCGAAGGCTACAACACGCCGGCCATTTCTGTTCCAATCAAATAAAATGGAATATCACCAGCCATCGTAGCCTGACAATGCTGTTCCACACTTGGCCATTAAAAGAACACAAATATGAACCAATTTCATACCTTTCTCGGCGCGTCCCTGCTGCTGATTTCTGCGGTTGCTTCAACCAGCGCCGTTGGAAATATCCAGTTCGAGGCGGAAGCCGCCAAACGTATCGGCGAGGCATCCAAGGCGACTGACCGATCCGCCTCCGGTGGCCGGCTGGTCAGTTTGAGCAAACTTGGAGAAGGCGTCAAATTCACCAAGCTTCCAGCGGCGAGCAAACTGGCGATTCGTTATGCGTCGGTGAAAGTGGGCACGATCAGCGTCGCGGTGAACGACCAGCCGCCGCGCAAGATCAACGTTCATTCGTCGGGCGCGCTGACCAATTCTTTTCTCAACGCGATCATTGAACTGGCGATTCCCGCGAAGGCGACGCTGACCATCAGCTTGGGAACCAACGATGTCGCGGTGAACATTGACCGGATCATTGTCGGCGACGGAGACCTGGGATTGTCGCCGGACATTTGGAATCTGCCGCCGCTGCCGGTGGCCGCCGGTGCTTATTCGCCCGATTGGAAAGCGATGAGCCGGCGCTACATCGTGCCGGAGTGGTGGCGTGACGCGAAGTTCGGCGCGTGGGCGCATTGGGATCCGCAATCCATGCCCGATCAGGGCGATTGGTATTCGCGCGGCATGTATCAGCAGGGTCATCCACAGTATAATTACCACACCAATCACTTCGGCCATCCGTCGGAATATGGTTACAAGGACATCGCTCACAATTGGGTGATTGACCGCTGGAGGCCAAATGAGTTGATGGACCTCTACATCGAAATGGGCGCGCGCTACTTCATGGCGATGGGCGATCATCATGACAATTTCGACAACTTCGATTCAAAATATCAGCCGTGGAATTCGGTGAATGTCGGTCCCAAGGTGGACATTGTCGGCACTTGGGAAAAGGCCGCGCGCGAGCACGGAATGCGGTTTGGCATCGGCTTTCATGCCTCGCCGCCGCGGACTTGGGGCCAATTCATGCCGGTGCGTTACACCAGCGACAAGAATGGTTCCAAAAAAGGCGTGCCCTACGATGCGCTCCAAACGATCCGCGACGGCAAAGGCAAATGGTGGGAAGGCATGGATCCAGTAGATCTTTACGGGCCCGTTCACACCGACAAAAATCCACTGCTCTCGCCCTTTGCCAATCAATTCATGTGGCGAGTGGATGACGCGATTTCCAAATATCATCCCGACGTGATTTATTTTGACGAGGCTGCGGGCGACACCTTGGTGGATTTGGGCGTGCATATGGGGCTGGGTTTTCTCGCTCCGCCGCTCGTCGCCAACTACTACAACAAATCCCTGAAGTGGAACGATGGAAAAATGGATGTGGTGATCAACCTCAAATGCATCGGCGGGCGTTACAACAGCTTCAAAAATAATCCCGAACTGATTCCGGTCGTGGAACGCGCCTTGGTCAAGAGCACCGAAGCCCACATTGAGCCGGAGATTATGCCCTATTCATTCCAGACCGAAACCACCATTCAGGACTGGCACTACCGAACCGGTCAGGGATACATGGATGCCAAAAGCCTGGTTCAGGCACTGATGCAGAACGTTTCCCGCAACGGCACGATGCTGCTCAACCTCACCCAGCATGGTCGCGGTGATCTGGATCCAGAAGTGATTCAAATCGCCAAAGACATCGGCGCGTGGTTGAAAATCAACGGCGAGGCGGTCTATGCCTCGCGGCCGTTTGAAGTCTGTCAGGAAGAGACCAATGCCATTTGTTACACGCGCAATAATGGCAACGTCTATGCCGCGCTCTTGGATTGGAACGGCGGCGCGATCACGCTCAAGGCGCTACGCTCCGGCGGGGCGACGTTGGGCAAAGTCTCCAAGGTCGAACTGCTCGGCTCCGACGTTGCGATGACGTTTGTTCAAAACGAACAAAGTTTGACTGTGACGCCCGGCGGCGCAGCGCAGCCGCTGGCGGGAATTACGAACCAGCAACTCGCAACCGGATGCCGCGTCCTGCGTATCACCCACGACAAAGGCTGGATCAACGACGACGATCCGGGCGCGACGTATCCGGGCTGGATTCGTCGCTGCAATCTCGGCACTGGCGATTTCAACAACGACCTTACCACCAGCGAAACGCCCGGCGACGTGTGGAGCAGTTCGTTCACCGGCACCGGCGTTTCGGTGATCGCACGGAAAGAACCGGGAGCCGGAAAAATTGAATTTCAGATTGATGGCCAAACGCGTGCAACGGCAGATTTGTCCACCTCCGGTGCGCGCCAGGCTCAACAAACAGTGTGTGAAGTGAGCGGACTTAACTCTGGAAAACACACCATCGCCATCATCAATCGCGGTCCCGGCCCGGTGACGGTGGATGCTCTGGTTGTCCGGTAATTTGCCGGTTCATGACATTGATAATCGTGAAAAAAATCATTCCACATCTATTTCAAATTCACTGGTGGCGAAAGACCGCTGCTGAACTTCGATTGGTGGAAGTTTGAATAAATCTAGACTGACAAACATGAAAAAATTACCGAACAAAACTGGAGTCCAGAAAACCGCATCAGCGATTGCAATCGTCGTCGCAACAATTTTGGGAACGATCTGTCATGCGGAGAACCCGATAATACAAACAAAATTTACCGCCGATCCTGCGCCGATGACGCATGGCGACACGGTCTATCTTTACACCAGCCATGACGAGGATGACGCCACCGGTTTCAAGATGTTCAATTGGATGTGCTATTCCACAAAAGACATGGTCAATTGGACCGATCACGGCATCATCGGCGGCGTCGTCGAACCCTATAAAACCTTCAAGTGGGCGGACGGCGTTAATGCGTGGGCACCACAGTGCATCGAGCGAAACGGCAAATTTTATCTCTTCTGCCCCTTTCCGTATAAGGGGAACATGGCCATCGGCGTGGCCGTCGCGGACAACCCCGCCGGGCCATTTACCGATGCCATTGGAAAACCTTTGATCTCCCGCGGCAATGGCGGCGACTACGACCCCACCATTTTTATTGATGATGATGGGCAGGCCTACCTGTATTGGGGTGGAAATGGCCCTTGTTATTACGCGAAGTTGAACGCGGACATGATCTCGGTTTCAAGTGAAATTCAGGTGGCCTCCATAGATTTCACCGGAACTCGTCCCGAAGCGTCTTACACGGAAGGCCCGTGGCTTTGGAAAAAGAACAACCACTACTATTTGGCCTGGGCATCGCGCTGCTGTCCCGAAGGCATCGGGTATGGAATGAGCGACCGTCCCACCGGCCCGTGGCAGTGCAAAGGGACGATCATGGATCCGAACCGCAAATCCTCTGGGAACCATCCTGGAATCTGCGAGTTCATGGGCGATTCGTATGTGTTCGGCTTCAATTACGCGGTGAATTTCGCGCTGACTGCTAATCACCGTGAAAGACGTTCAATCTGCGTGGAGAAGATGACCTATAACGCCGACGGCACGATTCAAAAACATCCCTGGTGGAGCGAGCAGGGCGTTGAGCAGGTCGGCTCTTTCAATCCGTATGCTCAAACCGAGGCGGCGACGATTTGCTGGGAAACGGGCGTCAAAACCACCAATCGTGGCGACGGCAAGCTAGGCGTCTATGTCGCCGCCAACACGAATGGCGCTTATATCAAGCTCAAGGGCGTGGATTTCGGCAAGCAAGGGGCAAAGAAATTCATAGCCAGCGTGGCCAGCGCCGGTGCCGGTAATAAGATCGAACTGCGGCTCGACAGCGAAACGGGCCCGCTGGTCGGAACCCTCAAAGTCAAATCCACTGGCACCTTGGACAAGTGGCAGACGCAATCGTGCTCCGTAAAAAAGGCGAAAGGCGTTCACGACTTGTATCTGAAATTCACCGGCGGCGTCGGGCCGCTGCTGAACTTCGATTGGTGGAAGTTTGAAAAATGATAATCCCTGCTGACCAATAACCAATAGCGACTGATGGATGACTATGGCAGCGACGGGCATGAAGGTGACGGTTTCGTGGCCGGTGTTTGACCAGCTATCAATAATGACAGTTCCGAAAACAACGATTTTGTCTTCAAAACAACCTCGGTATCGGCTCCAGAATCAGAAGTAACTGGGGCGGAGACCTCGCAATTAAAAATGGAGTTGCCCAGCCAAACTTTTCAATTGATGCGCCGCGCCGTCCGGGTGATTGCCCTGGTTCTGGCTTCCACGGTCACCGCCTTGGCCGGGCCAAGTCTCGGTCTGCAAACCGACATCGTTTCCGACCAGGCGGAGCCAGGCAGTTTTCCCCTGGTGGCCGGCAGGCTGGCCGCGCCGATTTTCCTTGATTCAGCGGACTGGCCGGGAGTGTTGCGCGCCGGCGCGGATTTGCCGGCGGATGTTGAGCGCGTCACCGGAATCAAACCGACGCTGGCCGCCAATGGCGCTCCGGAAGGAAAACTCGTCGTCATCATCGGAACTTTGGGCAAGAGCCCGTTGATTGATGGCTTGGTCAAAGCCGGCAANNTTTATGGCATTTACGAAATCTCCGAGCAGATCGGCGTCTCGCCGTGGCATTTCTGGGCGGATGTTCCCGCGCAGCACCACGACACACTTTTTATCAAGGCCGGAACTTATGTTCAAGGTCCGCCGGCGGTGAAGTATCGCGGCATCTTCATCAACGACGAAGATCCGTGTCTGGGCGGCTGGTCGCGGGCAAAGTATGGCGGCGTCAACTCGAAGATGTATGCGCACATGTTCGAGCTGATTCTGCGGTTGCGGGGAAACTACCTCTGGCCTGCCATGTGGGGAAAAGCCTTCAACGAAGACGACCCGGAAAACCCCCGTCTGGCTGATGAATACGGCATCGTGATGGGCACGTCGCACCATGAACCCATGATGCGCGCCCAGAAGGAATGGACGGAAGCCCACGCCAAATATGGCAACGGCGCGTGGAACTACCTCACCAACGAGGCGGGACTCAAGCAGTTCTGGACCGACGGCATCACGCGAAACAAGAACTACGAAAATCTTGTGACCATGGGCATGCGCGGCGATGGCGACATGAGTATGCCCGACGCTGGTGGCCTGGAGGCGAACATAAATCTCCTCACGCGCATCCTGGCGGATCAGCGGGAGATTCTCTCCCGGCACCTCAATCCCGACGTCACCAAAGTTCCGCAGCTCTGGGCGCTCTACACCGAAGTCCAGAAGTATTACGACGCCGGCCTGAAAGTGCCGGATGACATCACGTTATTGTTCACCGACGACAACGCCGGCAATCTTCGTCGCCTGCCCTCGCCCGAAGACCGCCATCGGAGCGGTGGTGCCGGCATCTATTTCCACATGGACATGAACGGCGGGCCGTTCTCCTACAAATGGCTCAACAGTAATCCGCTGCCGAAGGTCTGGGAGCAGATGAATCTGGCCGTTCAGCAGGGCGCGACCCGGATCTGGATTGTCAACGTGGGCGACCTGAAGCCGCTGGAAGTGCCGATCGAGTTTTTCCTGCGCATGGCCTGGGATCCTGAATCCGTGTCGAAAGACCAGCTTGCCGATTACCAACAGCGCTGGGCCGAACGGGAATTTGGGAAACAGCACGCCGCGGAAATCGCCGGCCTCGTTGCCAAATACGCCAAATACAACGGCTGGCGAAAACCGGAACTGCTCAAGCCGGACACGTTCAGTCTCATCAACTACCGCGAGGCGGAACGGGTTTCACAGATGTGGAATGACGTGAGGACAAAGGCTGAAACACTGAATGAAGTTCTCCCGCCAGAACAGCGGGATGCATTTTATGAACTGGTGCTTCATCCAGCCAGGGCGTGCGCGAATCTCACGGACATGTATATCGCGGCGGGACGCAACGCGCTCTTTGCCAAACAAGGCCGGGCGAGCGCCAATGCCGAGGCGGCGCGGGTGCGGGATTTGTTCAAACAAGATCAGGCATTCAGCGACTATTACAACACGAAGCTCGCCGGCGGAAAATGGAATCACATGATGGATCAGACCCACATCGGTTATACGAACTGGGTTTCCCCGGAACATAATGTGATGCCGAAGGTCACGGAACTGACCTTGCCCGACACCGCCGACTTCGGCGTCGCCGTCGAAGGCTCCGCCGAAGCCTGGCCCGGCAGCACTAGTGAAGCCGTGCTGCCGCCCTTTGACTCGCTCAATCGGCAGCGTTCATACATCGAGGTCTTCGCGCGGGGCACCAAGCCCCTTAAGTTTAAGGCCACGGCTGATCAGCCATGGATCAACCTCACCGAGGACAAGGCCACCGGGGCCGGCAATGACCGGCGCGTTTGGGTGGACATCAATTGGCGCCAAGCCCCGGTTGGTCAGGCACAGGGCACCGTTACCATCAGCGGCGGCAGCGGCCCCGTGAGCGTGAAGCTGACCGCAACCAAAGCGACTGACGGGCAGGCGCGCGCGGCGCAGGGCTGTTTTGGCGGCCTCACCGGGCCGATTGCCTTTCTCGCTGCGGATGCGGCGAAAAACATACCTGTCGGTGGCGTGCGTTGGGAAAAAATACCGGACTATGGCCGAGGCCCATCGGCCATGGAGATTTTCCCCGTGACCGCCGCGCCCATCCAGCCGCCCGCCCCGGCACCACATCTGGAATATCCGGTCTATTTCGCCCGGGCCGGAAAGTATGAAATTGATCTCATCACCAGCCCGACTTTGGATGCGATTCGCGGACGCGGCCTCGGGATTGGCGTGTCCATTGACGGCCAGCCCCCGCAAGTGGTGAACGTATTCACCCCAGAAACGATGAAGGATGAGACTCCCCATTTCAGCCGGAACTATCACAAAAGTGTCAGTGACAACGCCCGGGTCATGCGTTTCACTCAAATCGTTGAAAAGCCCGGCAAGCACACGCTGAAACTCACCATGGTGGATCCAACGGTCGTGGTGCAAACGGTGATCGTCCACGGCGAAAAATTGCCCGCCAGCTACTTTGGTCCGCCCGAATCTAACCGTAACCCATGAACATATTTATGACAACTCGACTCCATAACCTCTGTATTCGTTTGATGATTCTCTTTGTGTTGGCCTGTTTTGGTGCCGCAAACTTAGCTCACGCCGAGGCTCATAACCCAATCATCCACGCCGACGTTCCCGATCCGTCAATCATCCGCGTGGGCGACACCTATTACATGAGCAGCACCACCATGCATGTGAGTCCGCACGTGCCGATCATGAAATCCAAAGACCTGGTGAACTGGCAGATCATTGGTTACGCCTGCGACACCCTCGGTGACAATGACGCGCTGACGCTACAGAACGGGAGGAACGCGTATGGTGCCGGTTCTTGGGCCAGTTGCCTGCGCCAGCACGACGGCACCTTTTACGTGACCATGTCTTCCAGCACCACCGGCAAGACGTATGTTTGCCGGACCAAGGACATCGAAAAAGGCCCGTGGACCGTGAATTCCTTTTCCCCCGCGTTGCACGACGGCTCGTTGGTCTTCGCTGACGACGGCCGCGTTTATCTGGTCAACAGTGGCGGGGACATTCGCCTGACCGAATTAACTCCGGACGTGACGGGCATCAAGCCCGGTGGGTTCAATCAAGTCATCATCACCAACGCCGGTGCCGTGGCCGGGCCTGACATCATGCTGAATGCGGAAGGCTCCCAGATGTTCAAGCTCAACGGCAAGTATTACCTGTTCAACATCACCTGGCCGCGCGGCGGGATGCGCACCGTGATCGTTCACCGCGCGGACAAAATCACCGGGCCGTATGAAGGCCGCGTTGCTTTGCAGGACAAAGGCGTGGCGCAGGGTGGCATCATTGATACGCCGCAGGGCGATTGGTATGCGTATCTGTTTCAAGACCACGGCGCGGTGGGCCGCATCCCGTATCTCGTGCCGGTCAAATGGGAAGACGGCTGGCCGGTGCTCGGTGAAAATGGCAAGGTGCCCGACACGCTGAATCTTCCCGCGAGCAAGGGACTGAT
>PLYV01000008.1 GCA_003151855.1 Limisphaerales bacterium
GTATGACTGGGTTTTCGCGCGCATTTTGCTGCGCGAAGCCGAGGCACTGATTGGCGACGGCTCTGGGGCGGCGGCCGTGCCAAAGCAACCTTGATCCAACGGTTTTCATGGGCCGGCTCATCCAGTCCGGCGCTTCATTGGCAAAATATGGCGGTTAATTCCAAAAACTGGCCGCGAGAGAACGCCAAGAACACAAAGCAAGACGGGCTGATTCGGAATGGAGAATGGCGTCAGATTTTCCGCTGAAATGATTCCTCCGCCGCTCTTTTTGCGTTCTTTGCGTTCTTTTGTGGCAATTCAATTTCGGTTGGTAGGGCGGGCAGTCCTCTGCCCGCCGCTGCTGCCAACCAACGCTTGCTGATTTTGCCCCAACGGCGCGCCTGTCTCCATGTTGCCAAGAACTGCTATGATAAAAAAATAAAAAGGACGTGCCGCAGCACGTCCTTTGAGAATTTTCTTAAAGATTTGACGGAAGCAAATCCGCCAGATTTTTAACGGGCCAACCGCCGCCGGAACACCCCCAGCAAAACCAGGCCGCCGCCGCACAAGGCGAGTGACGATGGTTCCGGCACCGCGTAAAGCGTGTAAGCCGCGAGGGTGGTATCGGGATTGCCGACTGCATCGGTTGCCTGGATGAATATGTCTTGATAAGCGGCATCGGCAGTGAAGGTTCCTAACACCATATCGGCCGGAGTCTCAGAAAAGGAAACAGACGTTCCCCCACTGAAGGTTCCGCCCGAATAGCCGCTCCAATAAGCCTGAGTCCGGTCACTTTGGCGGGGATCGTAAGAAAATAGCGAAAGATCGTATGTCTGGCCGATCACAAGTCCTGTCAGATGCAGCGTCAATGGAGTCGCGTCGCTTGCGTTGTTGTGATACAGACTGCCATACATCGTATCCCGCCATGAAGTGCCACCAGGTGCGCCACCTTCTACAAAGCTTGGATTATTCCCATACCAATTCCATTGCGCTCCGCCGTTGTAGTATCCGGTTGATCCACTCGGAGTCCCCACAGGCATGGCCACACCGCCACCCAAGTCCGCGATACCAGCAGCAAGGCTGATGCTTTGTCCGCCGGTGGTCGTAAATAATTTTGCGCCGCTATCCATAGTAGCTCCTTGCACGAACGTGCCTCCCGCAAGCCACGGTATGTCCAGCACCGACGTGTTCTCGGCCGAAACCGGTGCCGCGAACGTAATGTCCGCCGCCTGTGTCTGTGCAGCCGCGAGAATCGCCGCCGCCAAAATGGCGGCGCCGCCCAGCAGGACGAACGGTTTGTTTGGATTTGATTTATTCATTGGTTTTTCGATTTATAGGTTCACCACAATACAATCGCGGCCTGACACGGAAATGCCGCCACACCACGCGAGCCACTGCCTGCGTTGACGGGCGTTTGATTTCCAGAACAACCAAACCAGTTCCGATTGCATTTTTTTGAGTGCTTCAACCTATACACGGGATTAATCGGCACCAAACCTGCCAGTTTTTTTCAAAAAAATTACAAAACCAGTCAGCGCCGCTGCCGGCCGATTTTTTTTGGCAGGTTTCGTCACCCATCTGGCCCGTGTATAGGGTGAAGACCATATGTTCAATTCAAACAATAGCAGTGTCGCTTGGCGTTTTGTCAGTTTCATTCTGGCCAGCCCTGCTTTGAACACCTTTTCCGAAACGCCGGCTACCCAATTTCCCCTGACATTTGTGCAAAAGTGTTGGGAAAATTAAACAACACAAACAAACCAGCAACCAACAAATCAGCAACCAATACCCATATGAAATGCGTTAAAAATCTATCACGAATCGCCTGGAGCAAGTGCCTGCTCCAGACCCTGGCTCTCGGCGCGATTGTCCTGTTGGCCGCCGCACCAGCCCGGGCGGTCACGTTCACTTGGACCACAAATACCTACCTGAGCGGCACCACGAATTTTATGACGCTGGCCACCGGCTGGTCCAAGCTCGCCAGCTTCAGCATCGGTGGCTCGCAAGTGACGTTCGGCGGGGAAACCTGGTCCTCCGGATATAATGGCGGCGGTCCTCAAAACACTGCTGGTCCGAATGGTTTTGGTTTTGACTGGAGCCGTCCCAACATCGCGTGGGGTGCGACTTACAATGGCTATGATCCCGTCAGCAATAACATTGTTATCAAACAAGGTGGCTATTATAACCCGAACACGGGACCGTATTGTCGGCTTAAAATCAACGGCTTTGTTCCGGGCCAGGAATATCAGGTCCAGTTCATCGTGGCCGATATGCGCGCCGCTCAATATGGCCGCAGCGTCACTATTCAGCCGGTCAGTCTGGATGGTAATACTCTCCTTGGCGGAAATTCTCCCACCGTTCAGTATTCTTACAATAACGGCAACAACAACGCCACCTTCGCGATCGTCACGGCGGATTTTGTGGCTGACGCCAGCACCTACGGTTTTGTGCCGTGGTGCCTGGACAGCAGTAGCAGCCCGGTTGGGCCACAGATCAACGCCATCCGCATCACCACACCGCCCGCCGCTCCGATTTTGGTGACTTGGGACAACGGTTCCGGCTCGGGCGCATGGAACACAACGGACACAAACTGGACGGGTTACGCTTGGAATAATTCCCTGCCGAATACGGCTCTTATCACCAGCCTTCCGGGAACAACCAATATCAATCTCAGCCAGAACATCACCGCGCGCGACGTGACCTGGGGCAACCTCACCGGCAGCCTTACCAACGCCCACACGCTGACCGTGACGAACAGTTTCAACGTGCAGGGCGACAGTGGAAATTTCTTCCCCTACACCAACAACCCTACGTTCACCCTGGCCGGCCCGACGCTCAACGTGGCGGGCAATCTTGGAATTGGCCGCATGAACCTGCTCGTGAGCAACAGCACCATCAACGCCAAGTTGATCGCTTCCGCGGCGGTCAACGGCGCGGTGGGTGATTTGATTATTTCATCGGGAGCCATTGTCCGCGCGACCAACGGCATTGATTATTCCGTCAACGACACCAGTGGTTCGTCCGGCTTGGAACTCAACGGCGGCACGCTTTATGTGCCGTCCATCAATGCGTGTGACGACGAAACGGATTACGGCGGCGGTAATCATCGAAGCATCATGAAGTGGAACGGCGGCACACTGGTTCCCACTGCGGACAATGCGAACTTTATCACGGTCTATAGCAAGAATCTCGTTGCGGCGACCGACACTTTTGTCGAGAACGGCGGCGCGGTGATTGACACGGCCGGCCACAACATTGGCCTTGGTGTGGAACTGCGCGGGGAAGGCACGGGCGGCCTGACCAAGAACGGCAACGGCACGTTGACACTATCGGGAGCAATCAATGATTACACCGGCCCTACGGTCCTCAACACCGGCTCGCTCGTTCTGAGCAGCGGCGCGACGCTTCCCAGCTCCTCCGCCATCTCGATCGGCAGCGGCACGACCTTCGACATCTCCGCAGCCAGCTTTGTCCTCGGCACCAACCAGGTGCTCTCCGGCTCCGGCACCGTGACGGGTTCCATCGTGGCAAGCTCCGGCCCGGGTTCCGGCCTGAACGCGGGCACGGCCGGCATGGCGGGAACGCTGACCATCACCGGCAACATGGATCTGAGCGCCGGAGCGACGATCGGCTTTGACCTGAGTCCCTCGGCCAGCAGCGGAAATGATCAGATTGTCGTCGTCGGCAATCTTACCCTGTCGAGCAGCGACACCATTCACATCAAGGGTCTCAGCGGCACAGCCAATTTGTATTCCAGCGCCGACTACGTTCTCTTCTCAGTCAGCGGCACAACCGCCGTTGGCAGCCAGCCGGCCCTGGTGTGGGACGTCCCGAAACCGGCCAACTATGGTCACTATGTGATTACCACCAGCGGCAACAACGTGGTGCTCCACTATCTCACCGGAACTCCGCCAACCATCACGAGCGCAACCATAACGCCTTCCACGTTGACGCGGAACCAAAGCGCCTTCGTCAGCGTCACGGTCGCGAACGGCACCGGTTCCGTGGATCCGAACACCGGAGTCGTGTTGGCCGCCGCCCAGGGCCAGGTGCCGCTGGTGCTTTCAGCCACGCCCAATGTTTACACGAACACCATTGTCATCCCGGCTTCCGCGAATGTTGGTCTTGAAACCAATACCGTCACCGCGACCGACAGCCTGGCGTTGTCCGGCGCTTCGAATCTGGTCGTCACCGTCGTGGCCGCGAATCAGGCGTGGAACGGTTCGGGTGCTGACGACAATATCAGCACTAATCCGAACTGGGTTAGCGGCGACGCTCCGGGGTTGATCGGCGACAGCGTCACCTTCGCCGGCAACACACGGCTCACGCCCAACTTCGACGCCAACTATAGCTTCACCGGCATCACGTTCGACAGCACTGCCGGCAGCTTCAATCTCGGCACGCTCAACAGCAGCGTGCTGACCCTCACGGCCGGCGCTGCGATTGCGAACGCCTCAACGAATGACCAGACCATCAGCCTGCCCATCGCCGGCACCAATGGCCTGACCAAGACCGGCAACGGCACGTTGACGCTGTCCGCAGCGAGCACCTACACCGGCGGCACCGCGATCAATGCCGGGCGGTTAGTCGCCTTGGACAATGCGCAAGCCTTGGGCGCCGGAAATGTTTCCATCGCCACCAGCGCAATCTTGGAAGTGAACTATAGCGGTAGCCTGAAAATTGCCGGCACGACGTTGACCGGCACCGGCACGCTCCAGAAGACCGGCACCGGCACGCTGACTCTGGGCGAAGGTCCCAACGGCGGCACGGTAAACGTCAATCTGAGCGGCGGCGCTTTGATTGATTTGCAGGCCGGCACGTTGGAAGCATCCAGTGCCTATCAAGGCAATTGGAATAGCAACATGGCATCACTGAATGTGGCGGGCGGCGCGACTTTTCAAGTCAAAGAAACACAGGTCAATGTGGATGCTCTGACCGGGAGCGGCACGGTGCAGCAGGACTGGTATGGAAACGGCCTCTATGTCGGTGTCAACAACGGCTCGGGCACTTTTGCCGGTGTGATTCAAGACGGTGGTGTCAGTCTGGCTTTGACGAAGAGCGGCACGGGCACGCAGACGCTTTCGGGAGCGAACACCTACACCGGTTCCACTACCGTGAGCAACGGCACGCTGCTGGTCAACGGCTCTCTGGCTGCGGGCAGCGCCGTGACGGTGGCTTCTGGCGCTCTGGGTGGCGTTGGGAGCATTGGTGGCGCAACGACGGTTAATGCCGGCGGCTATCTTGCCCCGGGCACCAACGGGGTCGGCACGCTGACGTTCGCCAACAACCTCACGCTGAATGCCGCTTCGACCAACAACTTCGTCGTGACCGCCAACGGTGCCAGCAACAACGTCGTGGTGACCGGCACACTGACGCCCAACGGCAGCGTGATTCACATCGCCGCCGGCACGGCCTTGGGCTTGGGCACGAACACACTGTTCACCTACGCGACCAACAGCGGGGCGTTTAACGCCACGCCGGTGTTCGATGTGGCGCAGAGCAATGCCGGTTCAATCGTGAACGACGGCGCAGGTCACATCAATCTGGTGATGGCATCGGGCGTCAACACGAATCCGGCGACGGCCCACTTTGCGGCCAGTGTCACTGGCAGTGCTGGCAGCCAGACGCTGAACTTCACTTGGGCACCGGATCATAAAGGGTGGCAGCTCTACACCAACGCGGTCGGGCTGACGGCCACGGGCAGTTGGTTCCCGGTGCCGGGATCGGCGTCGGTCACCAACGAAAGCATCACGGTGGATCCGACCAAGCCCAACGTGTTCTTTCAGTTGCGCTACCCATGAGCGCAAACGGCTGACCAGAATCATACCGCAGGGCTTTGGGTGGCCTTGCGGCAGGGGTTGCGGGGTGCCGGTTTGGGTTCCGGCACCCCGCTTTATTTATGCGGAGAGTTTTGAAATTTTTAGAATTCAAAATGAAAACCTGTGCAATTCCAAAATGAACACGGCACTACCAAAGATTGAGACTATGTCCGCAAGAAAACGTGTTAGATCGAAATACATCATCATCAAGCACGCCGGGATGGAAGTTCCGTTGGTGTTTTCGCCGGTGCTTTCGCACAAACATGTGGCCGGAATGACGAAGGTTGAGTCGGCTGGCTATTGTCAATTGGATATTGCCGGGCGCTGGGTCGCCGGCGGCAGCTCGGATTCGTTGGATTTATGTGCCCGGCCGCAGGATACCGACATTTTAAACGAAAGATTATGGTTATGAATCACCGAAAAAATAAAATAATTAAGCATTGTTCCACCGTTGGTTTTCAACGGAAAGGTTTCACCCTGATTGAACTGTTGGTGGTCATCGCCATCATNNATCCTGGCGGCGATGCTGCTGCCCGCGCTGGCCAACGCCAAGAAAAAGGCGCAGGCCATCAAGTGCGTCAGCAATCTTCGTCAAATCAATCTGGCATTCAAAATGTATGTCGGCGATTACAATGACTTTTATCCCGTCACATTTGGCTGGGCCGACGTTGGCGGCCAGAAGGGGACTTTTTCCGACGCTGGAACCTATGCGCTGACTCCCGCGACAAACCGTCCGTTAAATCGCTACTCGGCACCCACAGTATTTGAATGTCCGGCGGATCACGGCGACGCCTCGGTTCCCCTCCCCGCTAATATCATCAACTGCTTTGCCGCCTACGGCAACAGCTATCAGGTCGAATTCAACGATGGCAGCGATCATTTTGGAGTGAAGGGGGTGACTGCCCCATCGCCGGTAGATCCTTCGACGCTCGGGGTTGGACTGTCGGCGTCTCCTTTCCCGAAAGGGTTGTCGCCGATTAAGGATTCAGAAATCGGTAGAAGGCCCACTGCAAAAATTATTGGCGGAGATTATATTTGGCAGGGAAACCGGGACATTAACGACCCCAAAACCACCTGGCACAACAACAAGAGCAAGCGATACCTCAATATCATGTATGGCGATGGGCACGTCAGCGCATTCAATATGCCCAATGGAGTGCCGGTGGGACTGGCGGCAAATATCAATGGCAATGCGTATGGTGATTGGTGGTAGAATGCGTTTATAATTTCTCGCCGTAAGCGCGATTGAAAAAGGTTGCGCGGGAACTTTAGTCTGCCTGCGGTCTTATGTGACCGCGAAGCGCCTTTCAAATCCTCGAACTGCAAATGAATGTAATAATTACAAACTGCGTTTTTAATAAAAATGCGCCTCACCGGATGCCGAAACGCTTGCTTGCAGTTTTTTCATTGGTGCTCGCTTCGACCTGTATTCGGGCCGACACCATCAAAATCAATTCCCCCAGCTTCGATTTCGTTGAGCGCGTCAACTACGGCTCAAGCTCAATCTTCCTTGGTGATTCACAGAACTTCAGCGTTTACTCGGCTGGTGATGACAACAGCGCGCAGCAAACGTGGTTTGCCGTCAGCAACGCCGTCGCCACCGCCACGGCTGGACGCAAAATCAATTCCGCCACGCTGAATTTTCGCAGCGGCTATTCCGATTCCGCCGCGCGAACCGTTTATCTCGCGCGAACGGCGCTCGGCGTCACCGCCAGCGCCAATAAAACGACTTACAACGGTTCGTCCGCGTATCCTTCGGCGCCCGGCACGAGCGCCAGTTTTGGCGGCGGCGGTTATTTGTTGCAGCCGATCACGATTAACATTGATTCCAGCGGCAGCGGCTCGGTGGATGTCACCGCGTGGGTGACGAATTATCCGGGACAGGTCTGGTTTTTGACCGGCTCGCCCGCGCCCGGCGGCACGAGCGTGAGCAGCGTTTCGGGAGCCAACTGGGG